>SBGI01000153.1 GCA_006227015.1 Gammaproteobacteria bacterium | reverse complement strand
TTGGACAACTTATGGCTCCAGCGAGCCTGGGTTTGACGGTTAAAGATCACGCCTGAGGTGGGCCCAATAAACTCTGCCGTTTCCGGCAAGACCATGGTGCTCATAAAGGTACTCCATGACTGCCCCAATAGCAGCGATGAGTTATCGTCATAATCCCACTTCAGGTAGGCGTGACGAATCCGCGAATGGTCAGAGTTGGAGATCCGCTCATCGCCGTCAAAGGTCAACAGATCCATCTCGAAGTGGGTATTAACGTTACCCATGGTCGTAGGCGTGGTGGTCTTAAACCAGAAACGTGAGGTTTTCGCATGCCCGTCAAAACGGCGGGAGCCGCTCTTGCCTGCGACCGGAATGGTGCTGGGCACAAGGATATCGTCACCAATGGCAGAGCTTGCGCGCTCGCCATCAGAATAGCTGCTACTGATGGCGTCCACTTTAACGAAGCCGCCGTAGGTCAGTTTCATGCCAGAAACGGGGCTATCAACTTTTTTGCTGACGGTTGTTTCAATGGCTTTTTGTTTTTCCCCCTGCTGCGTCACCATTTGCTGTAATTTGGCAAGTTGTGCTTCCAGCATCTCGATTTTGGCAGACAGGTCCTCATTACTCGCCGCTGCCAATGACTGTGTGGAAAATGTCATGGCAGGCAACATAACCGCTGTTGCGAGCGCCAATTTTGTCTTGGTAAACATAATTCCTCTCCCAATAGATTTATCAAGCGGTGACAGAGTTACTTCAATGCTTCTCTATGGGTATGCGACCAAGGTCGATTTGGCGAGGAATTTACGACCAATGTCTAACAAAATAGGGGTTTTGAAGACAGAAAGAGTCGGGATTAAAAAAGAAATGAAGGGTTGTCACAGCCACTCGCGGGGACTACCATCAAAAAAACTGGCACGCTGAAAAATAATTACATGTCAAAGTTTATCGTCGCCGATGACCATCCATTGTTCCGCAACGCAATTTCAGGGGTACTCCAGTGCCTGGACGCAAATGTGGAGGTTGTCGAAGCTCAGGATATGGCTAGCTTGCAAACCAAGCTTTGCGATCACCCGGATGCTGACCTGGTTCTGCTGGATCTTCACATGCCAGGAGCGCACGGTTTTAGCGCCCTCGCCTATCTGAAAGGACAAGCTCCGCATATACCGGTTCTGGTGGTTTCCGCCAACGAACGCACAGACATTATGCAGCGAGCCGTAGAATTTGGTTCGAGGGGGTTTCTACCGAAATCTTCCGGTATGGATGTCATCCAGACAGCAATTCAGACGGCATTGAGCGGTGGCACCTGGCTGCCTGCTCAAGCAGGATCAAGTGCACCCGCGGGTGATGATGAACAACAACTCATGGAAGGTATTGCCTCGCTCACTCCCCAGCAATACTTGGTACTGACCATGCTGGCGGAAGGTCTGCTGAACAAGCAAATCGCCTACGAGCTGGACGTCACCGAAGCTACTATCAAGGCGCATATGACGGCAATTTTCAGAAAGTTGAACGTGCGCTCCAGAACCCAGGCGGTACTGGCTATCAGCAAGTTAAACCTGGAATCCCCGGACCTCAGTACCTGAAAAATTCACACAGGTTAAATCAGTCCCTGAAGTTCTCATATTGAAAAGGCTGACCGAGCTCTGCACCTTTTACCAAAGCAATTGCTTGTTGCAAATCATCACGCTTTTTACCACTGACGCGAATTTTGTCACCTTGGATCGACGCCTGAACTTTCATTTTTGAATCTTTTAATAATTTGATGATCTTTTTTGCCATGGGCTGGTCGACACCCTGTTTGAAACGCACCTGGAGGGAAAAAGTCTTGCCACTGTGCAGAGCATCTTCATCGACATCCACCACATAGGGATCGACATTCCGTTTCACCAGATTTTTACTGAACATGTCCAGTAACTGCTGGCATTGAAAGTCCGATTCGGCCATCAGGGTTACGACCTCGTCTTTGAGTTCCACGCTTGCCTCCACACCGCGAAAGTCAAAACGGGTGGTCAACTCCCGCTGGGTATTTTCTGTCGCATTGCGGATTTCCACCATATCCACTTCTGAAACGATATCGAACGTCGGCATTTTTCACTCACCTTATGGATAAAAAATCAGGGTCGTGACAGTCTAGCTTTCTGAGAAGGTCGGCGAAAGATAAAGCAACGGTTTTAACAGGCTATGGTTTTAATAGACCTTGATTTCATGAGACCTGAGCCTTAAGAAACCTTGATTGGTCTGACCACTTCCGTGATGTACTTGGCGAGTTTTTCAGGAGAGACCGGCTTGGACATATAAAACAGGCCCGCCTGCTCCACTTGCTGACGCACGTCATCCGAGTTGTCTGCACTAATGATCATACAGGGGCGATGTCGCCAGGTTTGTGGCAGGTCACGAACCAGATCAATCCCCGTCAGGTGTTCTTCAAGATGGAAGTCCACCAGCATAATATCCGGCGGGTAACTGCTAATCAGCGCCTTCAACTCCTTCGGCCCTTTTGCCAACATAACCTGGCAACCCCACTGGTTTAACAGGCTTTTCATGCCCTCGAGGATTTCCTCCTCATTATCAATACACAGAACCCTCAGCCCTCTCAGCTCGGGTCGCGGCTTTGGCGTTGAAGATGGCTCCTCGGTGATCAGCACCGGGTTGCCGAATGGCACCAGAATGCTGAAAACCGATCCCTCCCCGGGTTCAGACTTGACACCGATTTCATGGGCCATGAGATCGGCCATGCCCTTGGCGATAGTTAACCCCAGCCCCAGGCCTTTATCGGTACTGGTCGCGCCGGGGCTAAGCCGCTCAAACTCCATGAAAATCCTGTCCATGGCATGTGGTGCAATACCAGGACCGGTATCCCAGACCTCAATGCGCAATGCGTCGCCGACCCGACGACAACCCAGCAACAGGCGTCCACGCTTGGTGTAGTGGATGGCATTGCTGAGGAAGTTCTGAAGGATGCGACGCAACAGGTGTGGATCACTTGCCACCACCTTGTGACTGGGCACAAAGCGCAATTCAATGCCCTTCTCCAGGGCCAATGCACCAAATTCTGTTGCGAGCTCTTCAAGCATGGACCCGATGCAGAAACTTTTTATATCCGGCTGCATCTTGCCGCCTTCAAGGCCAGAAATTTCTCGCAGGGCGGATATCAGGTTTTCCGAAGTCTCCAGGGATTTCTGCACATGGCCTATATGGTGGACCAGGGAGGCCTGATCGGTGCCGGCAATTTGGTGTTGAATCGAAGTCAGGAAAAGCTTGGCAGCACTGATAGGTTGCAACAGGTCATGGCTGGCCGCCTGCATGAAACGGCTTTTACTGGCATGAAGTTCCCGCAACTCTTCTTCGGCACGGGCACGCAAACGGTTTTCCTCACCCATTTTATAATTCAGATTGCAGAGATCTGCCGTGCGCTGGGCGACACGATCTTCCAGGGTGGCTTTCGCTTCTTCCAGCGCCTTGACCACAGTTTTATATTCACTGATGTCCGTGTAGGTAGCGACAAACCCGCCATTGGGCATAGGATTGCCTACCACCTGAATGGTGGTGCCATTGGGCAAGGTGCGCTCAAAACGGTGGGAGCCACCATTGCGCAACAAATCCAGACGTCGCTCAACCTGCCGTTCGAGATTGTCGGAATCCCGGTAGAGCCCACGCTTGGCATTGAACTCATACACCGCCTTGATCGGGCATCCCACGTAAAGCAAACGCGCCGGGTAATCAAACATCTGTTCATAGCGGCGGTTCCAGGCCACGATTCGCAGCTCGGCGTCTACCACGCAGATGCCCTGTGTAATGGTTTCAACGGTGGTTTGCAGTAAGTCTCGGTTAAACTGCAACTGCTCTGACGTCCCGCCAACGATAGCGGCCAAATCGCTGAATTGCAGGGGTTCGGTGCGCTGCAAAAGGGTAATGGCACTTTGTGCAGACGCTGAACCCACAATTGCCGCCAGATAACGTTCTACCCGTCTGACCACAAAAACAGGTGCCCGGTCATTGTCGAGTAAACGCTGCTGGTAACGTTCCTCACACCCCCGCCAGAGTTCATCCTGCTGCTTGCGGTTGAGAAATGACTCCATTAATTGCCGCAGTTGTACCACCCTGATGGAAGACAGTTCGTAATCATCTTCTCCGTACAACCTGGGACCGGGTACCTCCACAAACTCAATGGCCTGGAAACGGTCTCTTTCATCCTGCTTGACCATCAGGGAGACAGCCACATAAATCAGCAGGTTGCTTAGCAGGCTCCAGATCACGCCATGACTTAACGGGTCGAGAAAATCCATGCCGAAGAGCCCCTGGGGGCGCAACCAATGCAACTGCCAGGGACCCTGAACCAGAATAGAGTCACCGGTGGGCAATATCGTGGGCAAAAGCAGGCAGTACCACCAGAACAGAAACCCGACAGCCAGCCCAGCGTAAACTCCGATTGCATGCCCCCGACGCCAATAGGCCCCTCCGAGCAGTGCGGGGGCCAATTGAGCAAAGCAGGCAAACGACACCAAACCGATGGACGCC
>SBGI01000087.1 GCA_006227015.1 Gammaproteobacteria bacterium | reverse complement strand
CAGGGGGTAGGACTCTACCGCACAGAAATTCCCTTTATGGTGCACGACAGCTTTCCCTCCGAGGAGGAGCAGGTGGGTGTCTATCGACAGGTGTTGGAGGCCTACAAAAATAAGCCAGTTTACATGCGTACGCTGGATATTGGCGGCGATAAACCGCTGCCTTACTTTCCGGTCGATAATGAAGAAAATCCTGCTCTAGGGTGGCGAGGCATCCGTTTTACCCTCGATAACAGTCAGCTACTCATGACCCAGGTGCGTGCCATGATTCGTGCTGCGGGTGACCATGAGGGGCTGAGGATACTGCTGCCAATGGTCAGCTCCACCGCTGAGCTCGATGACTTTCTGGAGCTGCTCGATGATGCCATTACCCAGCTGGAAGCAGAGGGGATGTCGATTTTGCGTCCCAAGTTGGGTGTGATGGTGGAAGTGCCCGCAGCAATTTCGCAAATACCTTTTTGGGCAGACAAACTCGACTTTATTTCCATTGGTTCCAATGACCTGAGCCAGTATTTGCTGGCGCTGGATCGAGATAACCCTCGCGTTTCAGGTCGCTACGACCATGTGCACCCTGCTGTGCTGATTGAAATCAACCGCATTCTTGAATTGGCTTCGAAACATAACCTGTCCGTCAGTCTCTGTGGTGAAATGGCGGCCGACCCAGTGGCGGTGGTCTTGCTTCTGGGTATGGGACTGCGCACTCTGAGTATGAGCGCAGCCAAGTTGCCCCAGGTGAAATGGTTGATTCGTAGCCTGCCTCTGAGCATGGCTGAAGAACTCACATCCAGGGCACTGGCATGCCCATACCCAGCAGAAATTCGTGATTTGGTTCGCGGCGAGCTGGAGGGCCTGGGGCTGCAAGACCTGTTCAGCTGATGCCCACTCATCATAAAAAATTGTTATTTCAGGACGTATTAACTGGCACCCTTGGTGCGATTGCTATGCTTGCTGAAACAATAAACGCATCCCGTCTTACGCCGATATATCAAATTTCCATGTTGACCCATAATTGATTCGGAAACCTCTATGACAAACCTGTTGCTGGTAGTGGATAGCCTGACTGATATTCAGGGGTTGGGTGTCGATGACCGTGTTATCACCTTTGAGCAGTACCTGGAAGAGCACCCAAAAAAGGGAGAAAAAAAGCTCAGCCTGATTAATCTCTGTGACAGTGAGACCTACCTGAGCCGTGGTTACTATTGCTCTTTGTTAGCAGAAGCCCGGGGACATCGTGTCCTGCCGTCGGTAAATACCATCAATGACCTGCGCAGCAAATTGCTGTACATGTCACGTATCACCGGAGAGTTGTTGCTGGCGGGATCAAATGCTGGCAAGAGTGGTGAACGCAAAACCTTTTACGTCAATTTCGGTATCGCCTCGGACCCTTCCTTTGCCAAATTTGGCCAGCGACTGTTTTCGGTCTACCCGGTGCCAATGTTGAAAGTAGTGCTGTATTGGGACGAGGGATGGCAGATCAAAAGTATCTCGCCTATTTCTTTGAACAGGTTGCCAAAAGTCGAACGGAGCAATGTGATTGAGGCCCTGCTCAAATTCAACGAGAAGCGCTGGCAGAGTCCGAAGAAGAAAAAAGCCTACCGTTGGGAGTTAGGAATACTGGTTGACCCGGCCGAGGTATTGCCGCCGAGCAACAAGGAAGCATTGAATCGTTTTGTTAAAGCGGCAGCCAAATGCAATATCAATGCGGAACTGATTACTGCGAAGGATTACCACCGCCTGGAAGAATACGACGGGCTGTTTATTCGCGAAACCACGGCCATCGACCACCATACATTTCGTTTTGCCCGCAAGGCAGAAATTGAAGGCATGGTTGTTATCGACGACCCAACGTCCATTTTGCGTTGTTGCAACAAGGTCTTTCTTCAGGATGCGTTTACCTACAAGGGGGTGCCATCCCTGAAAACGACGGTGTTATCGGCACACAGCCAGGAAGACCTGGATAGAGTGGAGCAGGAATTTGGTTACCCCGTGGTGTTAAAGGTCCCAGAGGGGTCTTTTTCAAAGGGCGTGTTCAAGGCCAATAACCGAGAAGAATTGTCATCCCATCTTGAAGAGCTGTTGAAAACAACGGCACTGGTGTTGGTGCAGGAGTACCTGTATACCGAGTACGACTGGCGCATAGGGGTTTTCAATCATCGGCCACTGTATGCGTGTCGTTATTACATGGCACGCAACCACTGGCAGATCTACAACCACGACAGCAAGCGGTTCAGCTCGGGTGGGTTTGAAACACTGCCCACCTATGAAGCGCCCCGGGAAGTGCTGGATGCGGCTTTGCAGGCCGCCAAGGTGATCGGTAGTGGTCTCTATGGTGTCGATATCAAACAGCAGGGCAAACAGGCCTACGTAATCGAGATCAACGATAACCCGAACATCGATTACAAGATTGAAGACGCCTATCTCGGTGATGAGCTGTACATGCTGGTGATGACGGAAATAGCGAGACGGTTGGAGTTAAAGGGAAGATGACTTTTCTGCAACCAATAAAAAACCGGCCAATGGCCGGTTTTTTTAACTGTCGGTAACTTAACCGGCAGCCAGTGCTTTGACCTGGGCATTCAGGCGGCTCTTATGACGAGCAGCCTTATTTTTGTGAATAATGCCTTTGTCGGCCATGCGGTCAATGACCGGTACAGCTGCAGCGTAGGCCGCTTGTGCCGCATCCGCTTCGCCACTGGCAATCGCGGCATCAGTTTTCTTGATATAGGTACGTACCATGGAACGCAGGCTGGCGTTGTGCTGGCGACGCTTTTCGTTTTGTTTCGCACGCTTGCGTGCTTGGGGTGAGTTGGCCACCTGTGTTGCTCCTCTCAAAATTGAGTCCGAATTCAAGGCGCGGGAATATACAGGGTTTAACCCCATAGATCAACATAACAGCCAGATTTTAAGGCTCGATATTACTACCTGTAGCGGCAAGGCCCCCGGTGCTGAAGGATGAGTCTCTACGGGTGATCCTGTCCCTACCATCCGGGCACTAAAGCCTCTATGATTTGGGCTTCCATAGAGTGGGTTCTGGCGCATAGGCGAAATAAGTTTGCAGCATCATGACAATGACCATAAGCAGGACGATCAGGATGCTTTGAAAGATCCCCTGGGTGATGAGGGCAGAGCGACAGCAGCGGCCAGGCCGGCTCCAGGTCTGCTGCGATCCAGTGGCGTTGTAGGTGCCATGACCATGTTGTCCCGGGTACTGGGACTGGCGCGCGATATGGTGTTTGCCCGGGTTATTGGCGCCGATGCTCTTGCCGATGCATTTTTTGTCGCGTTTAAAATTCCCAACTTTTTCAGACGCCTGTTTGCAGAGGGTGCTTTTTCCCAGGCTTTTGTGCCGGTACTGGCTGAATATCGGGAAAAAGGAAGCCCTGCTGCGGTAAAAGCCCTGATAGACAGTGTCGCCGGAGCACTGGGCTCGGTACTGGTCACGTTAACCCTGCTGGTGGTTTTAGCGTCTCCGCTGGTAACCGGCCTGTTTGCTTTCGGTTTCTGGCTGGATTATCCAGACAAATTTGCCGCAGCCAGTGACATGTTGCGCATTACTTTCCCGTACCTGCTGTTGATATCCCTGACGGGCTTGGCAGGAGCTGTACTCAACAGCTATGACCGCTTTGCGGTTCCCGCTTTTACACCGGTATTGCTGAACGTCACGCTGATTGCTGCGGCCCTGATAGCTGCGCCCTGGTTTGAGACGCCGGTATTTGCCCTTGCCTGGGGTGTATTGGTGGCGGGGGTGGTGCAGTTGCTGTTCCAGCTACCTTTTCTTGCGCGCATTCATATGGTGCCGTCACCGCGGGTTGACTGGCGAGACGAGGGCGTCAGACGTATTTTGAAGTTGATGGCGCCGGCAATTTTTGGAGTGTCGGTCAGCCAGATTAACCTGCTTCTCGACACCATGATCGCCTCCTTTCTGCCCACTGGCAGCATTTCCTGGCTGTATTATTCAGATCGCCTCTCTGAGCTGCCTCTGGGTGTATTTGGCGTGGCGATTGCCACAGTAATTTTGCCCAGCCTGTCCCGTCAGCATGCTGCGGAAGCCCCTGATGTGTTTAATCGCACCCTGAATTGGGCCTTGCGGATGATTCTCCTGATAGCCGTTCCGGCTTCGGTCGCATTGATTATTCTTGCAGAACCCATTTTATTGTCGCTGTTTTATTACGGGGAGGTGATCACCGCTCGGGATATGGCCATGGCGACGTTAAGTCTGCGTGCCTATGCGCTGGGGTTGATCGCTTTCATGCTGATCAAGGTTCTGGCGCCAGGATATTTTGCTCGCCAGGATATGAAAACACCGGTAAAAATTGGTGTCATTGCACTGGTCAGCAATATGGGATTAAACATAGCCTTTGCTGTACCTCTCCACATCTACTGGGGCATTGGGCATGTGGGCCTGGCGTTGGCGACTTCGCTGGCGGCTATGTTAAATGCAGCGCTGTTGTTCAGCGGATTGCGAAGACGAAGCGTCTTCACCCCTGAAGCGGGTTGGTTGCGATTCTCTGTAACACTG
>SBGI01000327.1 GCA_006227015.1 Gammaproteobacteria bacterium | reverse complement strand
AATGCCGCCAGTGAATTTATTCCCATAGACGAGGCCCTGTTGCTGAGTTGAACGAGGGAAACGGCAGCACGGGGGTGTTGCTCTGGAGCGAAGGCCTTGATGTATTTTCTGATGTTTGTCAGCGCGGTGGGAGCGGGTTCGTTGTTGCCCTTTTATTCAGAGGTAGCGCTGGTCTCGTTTCTCGATGATGGCAACCCGGTGTTGCTTTGGTTGGTGGCAACCGTGGGCAATACCCTTGGTGCCGCACTGAACTGGCTAATAGGCCGTTACCTGACCCATTTTGAAAACCGCGCCTGGTTTCCCTTTAAGCCGGAAAAACTGCACCGGGCCCAGCGCTGGTTCCAGTGCTATGGGTTTTGGAGTCTGTTGCTGGCCTGGGTGCCGGTGGTGGGTGACCCGCTGACGTTTGTCGCCGGTGTGATGCGGGTAAATCTTGGGCTGTTTCTATTGTTGACGGCCATAGGCAAAGGCCTGCGCTATTTGGTGGTGATCGCCCTTTATTTAAACCTGGTCTGAGCACTCTGTGTTATTCGCGGCCTAACGACACACATCCGTCAAAACTTTGCTTTAATGCAAACATGAATGATTTCCTTTACCTGGTCATTGATCAGGGCGGTCAGAGCAGCCGGGTGCTGGTTTTTGATGCCTCTGGGCAACAAAGGCTGATACTGCGCGAATCGGTGCAGACGAAGCACCCCATGCCCGGCAGGGTGGAGCAGGAACCTCTGGAAGTGGTGGCTTCCATTCGCACGTTGCTGGATAAACTCCCCGAGCAACTGGGGGCAGACCTTTACAAATTGAAATCGGTGGCGATCGTCACCCAGCGTTCCAGCTTGGTGTGCTGGGACAGGCAAACGGGTGGCCCGCTGTCTCCGGTACTGAGTTGGCAGGATATCCGGGCTGCCGGCTATCTGAAAACGTTGGCATTGAGTGATACGGAAATTGCCGAGCATACCGGTCTTCGGCCCAATGCCCACTACGGTGCCAGCAAAATGCGTTGGTGCCTGGATACCATTCCCGGCGTTAAGGCAGCCTTGGGTGAGCAGCGGTTGGCTTGTGGCCCCCTGGCCAGTTTTCTGCTGTTTTCTCTCACCAGGGAACATCACTTTGCGGTGGATCCGGGCAATGCCCAGCGTACGCTATTGTGGCATTTGCCATCGGGCCGCTGGGATGAGGTTTTGCTGGCCCAATTCGATATTCCCAAGACGATTCTGCCACCGCTACAACCCAGTGCCAGCAATTTTGGCGACCTGCAGATTGGTGATGTGAGTCTCCCCGTTGAACTGCTCAATGGGGACCAGAATGCCGCCTTTTTTTGTCGGGGCACGATGCCGGCCGGGCAGGTGACCATCAATGCCGGTACAGGCGCGTTTATTGCGGTGCCTTGTCCTCAGTCGGCGGTTGCCCCTGAGGGACTATTGAAAACACTTATCTTTGAAACGGGAACAGACACAGCAACGGCGCGCTGTTTCGTGGTTGAAGGAACGGTGAACGGCGCCGCCAGCGCACTGGAATTGCAAGCGGCGGAACTGGGTGTCACTGATTATCAGCGAAAACTGGAGCAGTGGTGTCGATCTGAGACGAAAATCCCGCTGTTTTTGAATGGCGTCGGTGGGCTGGGAGCACCCTATTGGCAGGGGGATTTCCAGAGTCGCTTTGTCGACGTGGATACGAAGAACAACGCGGCAGCCATGGTGGCGGTGCTGGAAAGTATCGTATTTCTGCTGATGGTAAACCTGCTGCGTATTCGCGATGGGTGGAAAGAGAGCGAGCCGCTGACAGGGATTCAGGTGGGGGGTGGTTTGTCGCAACTGGATGGCTTTTGCCAGCGACTGGCAGACCTTGCCAGGTTGCCAGTTTTGCGTGGGGTGGAGACAGAGGCCACAGGCAGGGGTGCGGCATTTCTATTGGCAGGCCGACCTGAAGTCTGGCCTGCCCAGCCCGGCGACGAGTTTGCGCCAATGACTAATGCCGAGCTGTCGGGACGGTTTCAGCACTGGTTAAAAGCCATGGCTGAGGCGACAGCCACGGTCCTGTAATTGACCCGTTTGGGCTGAACTCAGGGGGCAGGGGTTAATTTAAGGGTGTGGGTGTCCGCGTTTTTACTGGCGGCACCCAGTCGCTTGCTGATGCGCTGCAGGACCTTTTCTGCCGTGGCCCGGTAGCCGGTGAGTTTGCCGCCGTAAATCGCCAGGTAGCCCTCCGCTTCTATGAGCTGCACTTCCCGACTGCGTTGATGAAACCCCATCGTGTCTTTGGGCAACACTCTCAATCCGGCCATCTCGTCACACACCTTTCCCCCATAATCCGGGAAGTAGTGGTACAACACATCCAGCAGGTATCGCCTTTCTTCACCCGTCACGGCGGTGTTGTCCGGGTTGTCGTGAAAGGCCGTTTCGGTGGTGCCGAGCAATGTGCCGTTGTACCAGGGCAGCACAAATACCGCGCGACCATCTGTGGGAGATTCCAGGTAAAAACACTGTTCGCTGATTTTTTGATCCAGTACCAGGTGCGCGCCCTGAACCAGGTCAATATCGAGGACTTGCGGGGCAGGAGTGATTTTCCCGGCAAGCAGGTTGATCCAGGGGCCTGCGGCATTGACCAGCATCCGACAGATGACTGTTTCCGTGCCTTGCTCTGTGGCCAGTTGAACCTCGTAGCCCCGGGGGGTTCGGGCGGCTGATAGCAGGGTGGCGGGACAGCGGACTTCTGCACCGAGGGATCGGGCGGATTGGACCACGGCTGCGGTCAGGCGTGCATCGTCAGTCTGTGCATCCCGATAGCGGAAGACCTTTTGCAGATCGTCTGTTTTCAGGCCGCTCAGGGACGGCCAGTCTTCCGGTGGTATCACTTCAAAACGGCCCTCGCCCTGACAGCCGGTGAGCAACCAGTAGAGTGTCAGCCCGGCGCGGATTTGCCAGGGCCGATAGCTGGAATGCCGGTAGACGGGGATGGTAAACCAGTTGCTGTGCACCAGCTCCGGGGCGAGTTTCAGTAACAGGTTGCGTTCCCGCAGGCTTTCCCTGACCAGGGAAAAATCACCACTTTGCAGGTAACGCAGGCCACCGTGAATCAGTTTGCTGGATTTGCTCGAGGTGCCTGCAGCCCAGGCTTTTTTTTCAATAATGAGCGTTTTGTAGCCGGCGGCCTGTGATGCCTGCGCCACGCCTGCGCCCTGTATGCCGCCGCCGACGACCAGTACGTCAAAGTCAGTGTCCGGCCCTGGGGGGGAGTGTGGAGTGCTGTCCAAGCTCAGAGTGCCCGATGTGCCAGATTTTCCAGCAGGCCACCGATATCGAAGGTCTCCACCATATCGGCGCCGCGGTCAAACCAGGCAATGGCCTGATCCGGGGTCTCTACTTCGTAGATCACCCAGGTTGCAGTTGTATCATCGAGGGTTTCACCCTCGGGGACTCTCTCTGTATCGCAAAAAATAAATTCTGGCTGAATATGCTGAATCAACTCGCCGCAGCGCTCCTGCCAGTCTTTCAGGACCAGGCCCAGGCGTGGAAACCCCTGCCGGTGGGCGTGGTCGATAAATTCATCACTGAAGCTGATCAATACACACTGTTCCAGCACCGGGGCCAGCATCCGGCTGACGATGTCGTAGGCTGTTTCCATGCCCACAATGTGCAGGCCACTGCGTTTCATTTCGATAAAAGCGGTAATGTCCGGGTGTTCTTCCAGCAGGCTGACCAGGTCGCAGAGTGGGGTGATAGTCTGGTTAATAAACTGCTCGCCTAGACGCTCCGGTTCATGGGCAGGGCGGTTCACCAGTTCGTCGAGGGTCAACAGGTGTACCGCATTCTCTTCGCCGCTGATGCGGGTCATGAGATTGTCGTGATACAGCACGGGCTGCTGGTCGGCGCTGAACAGGATATCGGTCTCGATAAAGTGCGCGCCCGCATCAATGGCCGCCGCCATGCCTAATAGCGTGTTTTCAGGGTAGTGTTTGGGGTAACCCCGGTGGGCCACCAGTCGATCAGCGAGCATGGCTTTATTTCCGTCCGTTCTGTTCCTATCCTAGTCCAGTCGGGCGGGAAGTCACAATCCTGTTGTGCCGGCGGGTCGGCCGATCAGGCCATCTTTTTCTCGCCGGCATCCACGGATTGCAGAATCAGGGTGTTGATGGTCATGGGGCCCACACCGCCGGGAACCGGGGTCAGTGCCGCCACCCGGTCGTGTAATGGAGCCAATTCGATATCGCCAACGCCACCCGGGTGATAGCCCGCATCGACAACCACGGCGCCATCCTTGATCCACTCGGCCTTGATAAATTCCGGTTTGCCTACGGCGCCGACCACGATGTCGGCAGTGGCGATCATGGCTGGCAGGTTTTCAGTACGGGAATGACAGATAGTCACGGTGGCATTGGCATTCAGCAGCATCATCGCCATGGGCTTGCCGAGAATCGGGCTGCGGCCTACCACCACGGCGTGCTTGCCAGACAGCGGAATGTCGTAGGCTTCCAGCAAGCGCATGATGCCCTGGGGAGTGGCAGAGCCGTATGCGAATTCACCCATGGCCAT
>SBGI01000144.1 GCA_006227015.1 Gammaproteobacteria bacterium | reverse complement strand
ATCCTGACCGGTTACTCGAGTATTTCCACCGCCGTGGAAGCCATCAAAATGGGGGCCAGCAATTACCTTTGTAAACCCGCCAGTGTCGAAGACATTCTTTCGGCATTTGCAGGCGTCGAGCCAAACCCTGAAGTGCCCATTAACGAATCTCCACCCTCGGTAGAACGCCTGGAGTGGGAACATATCCAGCGTGTACTGGCAGAGAACGACGGCAATATCTCAGCCACGGCACGCTCTCTCGGCATGCACCGCCGCACCCTGCAGCGCAAACTGCAAAAGCGCCCGGTCAGACGCTGACGCGCGCTTTCCCCGGCCTTTACTACTTCTAAAATCCTCCTGTACTCCCGTGTCAATCGCGCTGATCAACACTATGCTTAAGCAATAAACCCACCACAAACACTGATGTTCAAGGGGAGGAATCGCTATGACCTGGGTACTGGTTGCCGACGCTTCAAAAGCACGCATCTTTAACACCACCGGCTCTAAAGAACCGCTGGTGGAAATAAAAGGCATGCTACATGGTGAAAGCCGGCGCAAGGTCTCTGAACTGGTCAGCGACCAACCGGGAAGACAGAGTGGTAACGGTCCCACATCTAGCCACGGCGTCGCGGAAAAATCGGCGATCAAAGAGCGGGAGCGGGATACTTTTGCCAGGGAGCTCTGTGACCTGTTGGCGGCGGGCCGTGAACAGGATCGCTTCCGGCGACTCTACCTGGTAGCGCCTTCGCAAATGCTCGGAGCGTTGCACAAACACCTCGACAAAAATGTCAAAGCTGCCGTGCAAGGGGAATTCGACCTGCAGCTGGTCAAAGCCTCAAACGAAGACATTCGCAACCATTTACCTGAATACCTGTAAGCGAGTAGACCGTGACAGAAAAAGAACCTATCCAGGCACTACCGGCCGAGCGCCTCTACCGGCGCTGCGATCCAGCCACACTGCCATTCAAAGATACCACTGAGCTGGAACATCTGGACAATTACTTTGGCCAGGATCGCGCCATGGAGGCACTACGTTTTGGCCTAGGCATCAGCCACGAGGGCTACAACATCTACGTGATGGGTTCCTCCGGCATGGGCAAACACGAAATGCTCAGAGATTTTCTGCATCAACAGGTTGCTGAAGGGCCCCGCCCCCACGACTGGTGCTATATCAATAATTTCAGCGCCCCCCAGCGCCCCAAGGTGCTGAAGCTACCCTGTGGCATCGCGCCCTGTTTACAGAAGGACATGGAGCAATGCATTGAGGACCTGCTGGTCACCATCCCGGGGGTATTCCAGAGTGCTGAGTATAAAGCCAGACTCAACGAAATCTCGGAAGAGTATAGCGACCGGGAACAAAAGGCATTTACAGCCCTTCGGGACAAGGCCAAAGAACGGGATATCGCACTGATGCAAACCCCCAGCGGTTATACCCTGGCTCCGCTTAAAAACGACAAGATCATCACCCCGAAAGAATTCGAAGCTCTCGATGAAGCTGAACAAAAAACCATCGAGGACAAAATCAATGAGCTCAAGGAAGAGCTCAAGGAAGTTGTTCTGCAGATGCCCCTCTGGATGAAGGAGGGGCGTGAGCGCATGAAAAAACTTAACCAGAGTATCGTTCAGAATGCTGTCAACCAGATTTTTCGGGAGCTGGAAAATCTCTATGGCGAACACGGGGAGGTCATCAGCTTTCTCAGTGAGGTGAAGCAGGATGTCATTGAAAATGCCGACGCGTTTCGCGAGGAAGAAGGCCAATCCAGCTTGCCAGAAGACCTCAAGGCACGGGTACATGAATTTCCCATGTACAAAGTCAACGTGCTGGTGGATAACAGCAACAGCTGCAATCCACCGGTCGTCTACGAGGACAACCCCTCTCTCAACAATCTCATCGGGCGGGTAGAACATGAGGCCCAATTCGGCACCCTCACCACTGATTTCACCCTGATCCGTAACGGTGCCCTGCACCGCGCCAACGGCGGTTACCTGCTACTGGACGCCGTGAAGGTGCTCACCAACCCCTTTGCCTGGGATACCCTGAAAAGGGCCCTGCAGTCCCGTGAAATTCGCATTGAATCCATTGATCAGCTACTGAGCCTGGTCAGCACCAAATCCCTGGAACCGGAAGCAGTGCCTCTGGAGCTGAAAGTCATCCTGCTTGGCGACCGCATGATCTATTACCTGCTGCAGGCCTACGACCCGGATTTCAACCTGCTGTTTAAAGTGCCGGCAGACCTGTCGGAGGACTTGCCCCGCAACGATGAAACCTCCCTTGGCTACGCCAGACTGATCGCCGCGTTGCAACATAAAAAATCACTTCGCCCGCTGGATACCGGTGCCGTGGCTCGTGTTATTGAACAGGGGTCAAGGATGCTAGAGGACGCAGAAAAACTGCCGTTACACCTGAACAGGCTGACTGACCTATTGTGTGAAAGCGATTATTACGCCGGCTTGGCAGGTGCGGAACACATTTCTGCTGAGCACCTGCAACAGGCCATAGATGCCGCTATCCGGCGTATGGATCAGTTTCGCGAACGTGTGCACGAAACTATTCTTCGGGATATCCAGCTGGTAGACACCAGCGGTATCCGTGTTGCCCAGATCAACGGCCTGTCGGTTTTCCAGTTAGGAGAATACGCCTTTGGTCAACCCACACGAATAACCGCCCAGGCCCGCCTGGGTAGTGGCAAGGTGGTGGATATTGAGCGGGAGGTAAAACTGGGCGGCAACATCCACTCCAAGGCGGTACTGATCCTGTCAGCCTTTATCGCCAGCCGCTTTGCCAAAGACCGCCCTTTACCTATCTCTGCCAGCCTGGTTTTTGAGCAATCCTATGGCGGCGTAGAGGGAGACAGTGCCTCTGTCGCGGAGATTACCGTATTGCTGTCGGCCATCGCCGATATCCCGATCCGCCAGGAGCTGGCTGTCACCGGCTCGATCAACCAGCACGGCCAAGTGCAGGCCATCGGCGGCATCAACCAGAAAATTGAAGGTTTCTTCGATATCTGTCAGGCACGCGGACTCACCGGTAACCAGGGGGTTGTTATGCCCGCCGCCAACACCCAGCACCTGATGCTGGACAGGCGGGTCATCGATGCCGTCACAGAGGGTCGCTTCCATATTTATGCTGTCTCGACGATCGATGAAGCGCTGTCACTGCTAACAGGCCTTGATGCCGGCATTGCCGACTCTAGGGGGCAATACCCGGCGACATCGGTCAATGGGCAGGTGGCAGACAAAATCGAAGAGTGGATAAAAGCTGCGAAAAAGTTTGCCGCCCACGACAACAGAGACGATGACGATGACCGGTAGCACCCGACGTCGTATTCTGATTGCACTAGACATGCACAGTGCCACCGAAAATGGGCTCTCGACGCTGGTCAGTATTGCCCGTCGCCTGGATGCCAGCCTGTCAGGCCTTTATTTTGAAGACAGCCAGTTGATGTCAGTAGCTGGACTACCCTTTTCCACCGAAATTAATTACCTGTCAGCAGAAGAGCGGGTACTGGAACCTGAGGAGTTACTTCGCATCAACCGGGTAGCCAGTGCACGAGCCCGTCGCCTGCTGGAGGAACTGACAGCACAGGACGAACTGGACTGTACTTTTGCCATAGAAAGCGGAGAGGTTGCCATTCAGGCCCTGTCGATGCAGGGGTGCGACGTGTTCCTGCCAGGTCGCAAACGCCAGCAGCTAACCCTGCGACAGAAAGCTCAGCAATACAAACAACAGCTGATTTTAATCTATGAGAATGACAAGGTATTTGAGGGGATGCTGGAGGTGGCCAGACTACTGGCCGTCAACGGCATGGTCTCTGACATTACGATTCTCAGCGAAACCCCGTTGCCCGCAAACATCGCAGAGAAACTTCCTGTTGAGGGCGTCAGGCTCCATTTCCAGTGGATAGCATCCACCCACACGGATCAACTCCACACCCTGAGACTACCACCGGATTCTTTGATGTTGATGCCAAAAGATGTCCTGACCGGACTTTCGGAAAGACAATTGTTTGAGTTACTGGATCAGCTTCCTTTTCCATTGATGTTGGTGGATCTGACTTCACAAAGCTGAAGCTCAATTGAGTACCCGGTAACCTCTACCGCGCAGACAGTTTTTCACCACCTGTTGACGTTCCCTTGAACCCGATGAAACGCCTTTGATGGCTCCAGTGACGGCACCAACACCCGCGCCACGCTTCGCCGTATCACTGTCGCCAACCACAGCACCGATGACGCCACCAACCACGGCACCTCCTGCCGTCGAGGTGGCCGTGCGCTCGGCCACGGGCACTTCGGACGCATAACCCTGACACTCATTGAGATCGCTGTAATACCTGGACATATCCACGCCCTGACGATCAATGATAATGCCACTACTGTCAGCCCCAGAGGATGCACCGTAATGGCTGCAGGCGGCCAGCAACATCACTGCGACAAGCAAAGGAGTAATCTTCAACATGGAAATACCATTTGTTTGGCCACACAAACAATATAACGTGCTTCAGCGCAACCGGTTGACCTGGATTGGTTATTTTTGGGCACCCATCAGACCACGGACAGCGGCGGGAATGTCTGCGGGCAACACCACCATCTTGGC
>SBGI01000205.1 GCA_006227015.1 Gammaproteobacteria bacterium | reverse complement strand
GGCGTGTATGCTAACAATATTGATGTTATCGGGGGTGCCTTTTTCCGACACATCCACAGCGACCATCACATATTCTTTTGGGGTCGGCAGGGGCAAGGGGTCAACACTTTCCCCGGCAAAGTCGGCAAAGGACAGCTTTGTATTATCATCAACGGACTGGTTTATGTTCTTGGGCACCGTTGGTATTGGTGCAGGCCTAGGTTGCGGCAGCATTTTGGGTGCGCCAAACAGTTCTTCAATCATGGACTGGGCATCCTGACCCAGCAATACTTGGGCTTGCTGATAGGACTTGATGGCCGGTTCAGGCCGGTTTAACAGCAGTAGCAAGTCTCCATTGGCGACATAGCCACGGGCTTTATCCTGGGGAGATGCCGTCGGGTTGTTTTCCAGAATGCTGATCATTTTTTTACAGGCTTTGCGGCCTTCACGATAAAAATTTCTTCGCCAGTACAATTCCTGGGGTATCCACTCAATATTCGGCAGGCGGTCGAACATGGCCTCGGTGTCTTCCCAGCCGGCGACCCCGGGATAATTTTTTTGGTGCTGTTCGAGGTAATAGTTGGCCAGCGCGGTATTTTGCAGCAGAGACACCAGCTTCAGGTCTGTCTCACCGTAATGTTCAGAGGCAATATTGATGGCATAGGTGGAAAAGCCTCTGGCCATGTGCAGGTGGAAGACATCGTCGCGCATGCCGCTGGCGCTGTAGGCTTGCATATGCCAGCGACTGGCCTCATCCAGAATGGGAATCATGCGCGGGTCGGTGTCACCGTAGGCTTTACTGTACAGCCAGAGTAGTTGCAGGTAAGTGTCCGATGTGGCATCGGTTTCTCCCATGGCCTGCTGGGTGGCAATAATGCCGCGCAGCATCGGTTCCTGCCCCAGGCTGTAAACACCCTGATTGACACGGTCAAGGTACATGGCGTGTTGATAGGCCAGCATCGCTTCCGGGAAGCGCAGGCTGAGAAACAGGCTGTTGCCGAGCCCGTAGCTCATTTCTGATAGTTCCTGATCAAAGGGGCCGTAATCGGCCTCACGCTCTGCAATGGCCGCCTGATAGCTGGCAATTGTGCGATCCAGTGCAGTTTCGAGACGGGGCAGGGCAGCGCTGTCGGTGCTCTGCAGTTCACCGTTCTCACCGGGTACGTTATCCTGTGTTGCCTGATTGTCCTCCGGGGGTGTTGCGCCAATCGCCGCACCACTTAATAGGAGCAGTAAAAGAAAAAAGCCTGTTGTTTTCAGGGCAAAACCCATAGCTTGGAAGCCTGTCAATTGATCGTCATCTTAGAGACGGTGTGCGAGATATCGTTCCCCGTTTCTGCATCGTCTCAGAGCCTGTGCCTTTGAGGTTACTGGCCTGTTATGGCGCTTCCGGGTGACACAGGTTTTGGCGGCGTGGGGCCAGTATAACGCTGTCGTTTTTAAAAAATCGCGGAGTCCTAAAAAAATAATGCTACTGCAACTCTGGAATGTTATGGCGCCGGTGCTGATTGTGATCGGTCTCGGTTTTTGCTGGGGGCGTTCCACGGTGCCCTATGCTTCAGAGTTTGTAACACGGGCCGTGATGAATATCGGGGCGCCCTGCCTGGTGGTGTCGGCCATCAGCCAGGCCAACATTTCCGGTGAAGGCTTTGCCCAGGTGGCGATAGCCGCCACTTTAGTATTGGCAGGCACTGCATTGCTTGGGGCCATGGTGATTCGCCTGATGGGCGGCGACCTGCGTGCACTGCTGTCCCCTATCGTGTTCCCCAATACCGGTAATATGGGGTTGCCCCTGTGCCTGTTCGCCTTTGGTGAAGAGGGCTTGGCCCTGGCTGTGGCATTTTTCATGGTGCAGATGACAACGCTGATGACCTTTGGTGTGGCACTGATGTCTCGATCAGGAACCGGTCTTTGGGGCACACTCAAGGGGTTGCTGCGACAACCCCTTATCCACGCCATTGCTATCGCGTTGTTGCTGCTGGCGACCAACGTGCAATTACCTGTATGGGTCGATAGCACTCTGAAGCTGTTGGGGGACTTCACCATCCCGTTGATGCTGCTGACACTCGGAGTTTCGCTGTCCACGTTATCCTCCAAAGGGTGGTGGCACAGTATAGGCCTGTCTCTGTTGCGTATTGTTGGTGGGCTGGCATTTGCGTGGCTGGCCGTGAGCTGGATGGGCATGACCGGTGCGGCCCGCAACGTGGTGTTGCTGCAGGCCATTATGCCTGCGGCTGTGTTTAACTACCTGTTGGCACTCAAATACAACCGTGAACCTGAAGCGGTGGCTGGTATTGTGGTGGCATCAACCGTCATGGCGCTGGTGGCGGTGCCGCTGTTGCTGGCTATCCTGATATAAGGGGGTGCATGAATGAACAACGATAAACCGTTGAGTGGTTACCGGGTCATCGAACTTGGGCAGCTTTTGGCAGGGCCGTTCGCCGGTTCATTGCTGGCCTATTTCGGTGCCGAAGTTATCAAGGTGGAACCCCCCGGTGGCGGAGACCCCCTACGTAACTGGCGGCAGTTAAAGGATGGTACATCGCTCTGGTGGCGCAGCCTGGGCCGCAACAAGAAGTGCATCACCCTGGATCTAAAATCTTCTAAAGGTCAAGAGTTGGCAGCCCGGCTGATTGATGGTGCCGATGTGCTGGTTGAAAACTTTCGACCCGGGGTGATGGAGGAGTGGGGGCTGGGACCGGAACGGTTTAAAACCACAAATCCGGGGCTGGTCTATACCCGTATTTCCGGCTACGGTCAGAACGGCCCCTATGCCAATAAGCCGGGTTTTGCCTCGGTGTGCGAAGGTATCAGCGGATTCCGTTACCTGAATGGCTTTCCCGGCCAAGCCCCGGTCAGGCCCAATCTCAGCTTGGGGGACAGTATTGCAGGTTTGCATGCCGCCTTTGGGGTGACACTGGCACTGCTGTCCCGGCAGTCCAGCGGTACCGGCCAGGTCATCGATGTGGCCCTTTACGAAGCCATGTTCAACCTGCTTGAGGGGGTCATTCCCGAATTCGATGGCGCCGGGGTGGTACGTGAGCCTTCGGGCACCACGGTGACCGGCATTGTTCCCACCAATACCTACTGCTGTGCTGACAATAAATACGTGGTGATTGGCGGCAATGGCGACTCCATCTTCAAACGCTTAATGCGAGCTGCCAACCGCCCCGAGATGGCAGATGATCCGCGCCTGGCGAATAACGCAGGTCGGGTAAAGCACGAACAGGAAATTGATGAGGCCCTGGCAGCCTGGTGTGGCAGTCTGCCCAGTGCCGAAGTGTTATCCCTGCTCGATGAGTCGCGAGTTCCTGCGGGGCCCATTTACAATGTGGCGGATATGCTGGAAGACCCACACTTCAATGCGCGGGGTCTCTATGAACAGGTGCAGATTAATGGCGAGGCCTTAAAAATACCGGCCATGTTGCCGCGTTTATGTGATACCCCGGGGGAAACCCGTTGGCCGGGCCCCGACGTTGCCAGCCATAATGATGAGGTGCTGGGGGAGCTGCTGGGTCTCAGTGAAGAACAGCGGCAAGTCCTGCGCAGGGAAGGGGTGATCTAGCGCTGGAATTTTGCTCCCAGCACAATACTGGTGAGGGTTTTTTCTACGCCATCAAGTCCGGCAATCAAATCAATGGCCTGATCCAGCTCCCGGGTATTTGCGCAGCTCACCACTGCCAGCAGGTCGTAATTGCCACTGATGCTAAACAGGGCTTCCACTTCGGGGATCTTTTCCATTTTCCTCACAATACTGCCGACCAGCTTGGGGGTGATCTCAATCATCAGGTACGCAGTGATCTGTTGTTGCTGATGCTGGGGGTGGTAGCGAATGGTATAGCCTTCGATAATTTTACGTCGCTCCAGCGTGGCCATGTGCTGTTTGACGGTTGCACGGCTCACCCCGAGCTTGTCCGCCAGGTTGGCGATACTCTCTCGACTGTTGTTTCTGAGTAATTCCAGTAGGCGTTGGTCCAGGTCCTGAGCCATTCAGACAACTCCTTCGGCTACGCCGTGATTTTGACCACTTTGCACAGTGTTCTTATCAAAATAATAGATCATGTCGCCGCAACTGTCGGTCTTGTGCATACCAAGGTTTGATCCCGCCACCTAAACTGAAAATAAGTATCATTAAGTGGTGAGGACCCATGTCGAATAAACAGGCGAGGCGTGATGATCGCCCCTTGCCGGTGGCACTGCCTGCCGTGTTGACCACGGCCAGAAACCGGGTTGCCATCATGGGATATCAGCAGCCTCTGCTGTATGTGAGTAGCGAGCAGCTACGAATCAATGCGCGCCGTTTCCGGGCAGCGATGCCCAAGGTGCGTCCCCATTTTGCGGTTAAATCCAATCCCGACCGGCGTATTCTTGATGTGCTGCACGAAGAGGGCATCCACTTTGAAGTGGCTTCCCGCTCGGAACTTGCGGTGTTGCTGGACATGGGCGTGGATCCGGATAATATTTTTTATTCAAATCCGGTCAAGCCTGATGACTACATCCGCTATGCCGTCAGTCACGGTGTGCGCTGGTATGCCGTGGACTCCGTCGCCGAGGTGGAGAAGATGCATCGCCACGCACCCAAGGCCAGCCTTTACCTGCGTATCAGCGTCAGTAACCGCGG
>SBGI01000111.1 GCA_006227015.1 Gammaproteobacteria bacterium | reverse complement strand
GTTTACACAGATCTGTGCGAGGCTGAACTGATTGAGCTGGCGCTTCAACGTGGTGAGGGGCACCTCACAGACACAGGCGCCCTGCTAGCAGTTACCGGCAACCGAACCGGACGTTCACCCGCTGACAGGTTCATTGCAGAAGAGCCCAGCAGCCAGGATGATATCAACTGGGGCTCCGTCAACCGCCCCATTTCTCTTGATAAATTCAATGCCCTTTGGGAGCGTGTTGAAGCACACTTGGCCGACCGTGACCGTTTTGTTTCTCACCTTCATGTTGGTCAGGATTCCGAACACTACTTGCCAGTAAAGGTAACCACCGAAACAGCTTGGCATAACCTGTTCGGTCGCAATATGTTCATTCGTCCAGAACGCTATAACCCCTCCAATAAGGAGCAGTGGAAAATTCTTCACGCTGCCAACTTTGTCTGCGACCCTGAGCGCGATGGCACGAACAGCGAAGCTGTGGGCATCATCAACTTTGGCCAACGCAAGGTACTTATCGCCGGTCTGAAGTACGCCGGTGAAATGAAGAAGGCCATGTTCTCAGTGCAAAATTTCCTGTTACCTGAAAAAGATGTCATGCCCATGCACTGTGCTGCCAACGTCGGTAAAGATGGCGATGTGTGCCTGTTCTTTGGCCTTTCCGGTACCGGTAAAACCACACTTTCTGCAGACCCTGAACGCTACCTCATCGGCGATGATGAGCACGGCTGGTCAAAAGGCTCCGTGTTTAATATGGAAGGTGGTTGTTATGCCAAAACCATCAATCTGAGCAAGAAAAACGAGCCAGTCATCTGGGATGCCATTCGTTTTGGCGCCATCGTGGAAAACGTTGTTACCAACGAAACGCGCACAGCTGACTACGATGACACCAGCCTGACCGAAAACGGTCGCTGCAGCTATCCGCTGGAACACGTGGAAATGCGCTGTGAGGAAAACCGTGCCGGCGAGCCGAAAAATGTCATCTTCCTCACCTGCGACGTTTCCGGTGTATTACCTCCGGTGTCCATTCTCTCAAAAGAAGCGGCTGCCTATCACTTTTTGAGCGGCTACACCGCCCGCGTCGGCTCCACTGAAATGGGCGGCGCTGCAGGCATACAACCGACCTTCTCCACCTGTTTTGGCGCGCCATTTATGCCGAGACCCGCAAATGTTTACGCTGAACTACTGATGAAGCGCATAGAAGATTTTGGCAGCCGTGTGTATCTGGTCAATACCGGCTGGACCGGAGGTTCCGGTGCAGCCGGCGGCTCCGGCTCACGCTTCCCCATTCCTGTGACCCGCGGCATTATTGCTGCCATTCAGAATGGTGATCTGGAAAATGTGGAAACAGTTAAACTTCCAATTATCAACCTGGAAATCCCCACCACCGTTTCCGGGGTAGACAGCAGTTACCTGAATCCTCGCGAAACCTGGACGGATAAAGCGGCCTATGATGAGCAGGCCACCAAGCTGGCCAGCCTGTTTGTTGAGAACATCAAGCGTTTTGATGTAACTGACAGCGTGCTGAGTGCAGGCCCACAGGTCTGACACTTGCCGATATAAAAAGGGCGCCACTTGGCGCCCTTTTTTATTTATCCAAATGTCCGGCTTCTAGCGTACCGCCGGCAATCCCGTACTCAAGGTTAACCCCTGCTGATAATAGCGAGCACTTTTCTCATTCTCACCCAATTGTGCCATCAGCTTGGCAAGCTCGGCATACGCTTCGGGCTGCGCCTTGAATGCCAGCGAACTTTCCAGGTAATCGCGGGCTTTCCCCCAAAGCTGGTTTTTGATACTCAACCGCCCCAGCGTCAACATCAACACCGGATCGTTGGGCCGCTCCCTCAGCCAGTCTTCTGCCACCAATAGCTGCCTTTTCACATCACTGCCTTCTACAAGGCCATACAATCTGACCAGGCGTTCATCCCAGGCAGTTTTCAGCGCCTTGCGCAACAAAGTCTCAACCTCGGCTTGCTCTCCCAGCTGTATCAGGCTTTCAATATAGGTCGCCTGAACATGAACATCCGCACGCATATCCCGGGGCAAATCCTGCCAGAACCGGGTCAAGCCATGCATATCTTCAGGTGTTCCACTGTCCTGCGCCTGTCTGGCAAGCTGAGAAATCAGCGCCCGGTAAACTTCGACAGAAAGTTTTTCAATATCTTGCTTGTCAAAAACCTTATAGCGACGCAAATCCGGCAGCAGTTTTTCAAGACTTTTCCAATCGCCCAAACCCTGGTAGGTATTGGTCAGCATCCTCAGTACCAGAGGGTGGTCCGGGGCTTTGGCATACAATCTGCGCAAGATTGCCAGCGCCTCTTCAAAGTGCTGGTCGCGCACATGCATTCTTGCCTGGGCCAGGCCAATCGCCAACTCACCACCAGCTTCGCTTTCCTCCGCCATGACCAGCAGTCGGTTAGCTTCATCCTGGTCACCCAGTTCATAGGCACAATTTGCGGCTGCCAAATAATTCAGCAATGGCATATCTGCATGTTTGGCGGAACGTATCAGATTGCGACGAGCCTGATCCCAACGCCCCTCGATAAATTGCAACAAACCACGGGCAGTGCGATTGCGATGACGGGCCTTGCGCCCGGAGGCACTCACACGCACCAGTTTTTTACCAGGTTCGATCACCAACCTGATCAAATAGACCAGTGCCCGAAGGGTAGCCCAGACCAATAGCAACAGAAGCAACAGCGTCCACAGGCTCATCTCTACACTGTAATGGCCCAAAGAGATGAGAACATAACCGCTGGTTTCACTCAGCTGCCACGCCAGCAAGCCGCCAACAGATGCCACAAGGGCAATCAACAACAGCAATTTTTTCACTGTTGTACGCCTCCAGCGGATCCGACTTCGTGGCGGTTGTGCCAACTGTCAATATAGTCGCGCAGTGCATCCAGCCCCTCCGAGATATCCGGTCGAACCTGGACCACGGTCTGTTGCTGCAGCCACGTCAACTGCTCGATTAAAGACTGCGCTGCCAGTTCATTTACTTGAAAGTGGTTTTCCAGCAGAGCTGTGGCCTCAGCCAGGCTCGCTTCATAAACCTGTTGTTGTTCCCCAAGCAGCGCCAGCTGAGACTGCTTGAAAATAACACCCAGCTGCAAGCGCAGTAATTTCTCTTGTTCGGGACTGAGCAGCGGGTCAACCGGGTTGTCACGACGGCGGACAACCACCAGCTTTTCTGCTTCCGCCAGCACTACCCGCCCCGCATTTAGCAACGGCGTATACCAGGGCAATTCCGCTTCATCCTGCTGTTGCAGTTCAGGCTCTGCCGCACCGGATGAAGAAGGCATCTGCGGCGGCACTACCGACAGGTTGGCGGACTCTTCAGCGAGGACTTTCAATTTGATATACAGGCCTTCGTGATCCACCTCAGGCTGACTTTTTAATGCCACAATATTTCGCGCCAGAGCCTCTCTCACCGACAGCAGTTTGACATCATCAAGCTCTCGCAGAATATCGTCGGCCGAGAGGAGTAGTGCCAGGGCATTCTCGCTATTGCGTTCCGTGAGCAATCGCTGATTACCCAGGCGCAGCAGGTATTCCGCCTCTGCCAACAGCCAGTCTGTTCTTGTAGTAGTCGCCAGTTCGCGCAGGCGCCTTGCATGGCTGCTCAAAGTCGCCTGCTGCTCAAGAATCTGTTTTTCCAGCCTGTCCGAGAGTGCTACTCGGGCATCTTCTGCGCCCGATAGCTGTCCCTTCAACTGTGAAATTTCAGCCCTGAGATCAGACGTTATATCTACATCTGGCTGTTGCTGCGGCAGCATGTGCTGCCCATAAAACCACCACCACGCACCGCCGCCAGCGATCAGCACAATCAACAGCAGCCAAAGTATCCCAGAAGCTCTGCCTGCTTTTTTTGCGGGCTTTGGTTTTGTCGTCGGCTGTTCGGGTTTTGGGGAAGGTTCTGCAGGCGGGGACTCGGAAGTCGAACTTCCCTCAGCCTCCCCTTCCTGGCGGTTTTCATGACCACTTTCGTCAGCCGGTGCAGCTGCCGATTCGTTCTCGTCCGGTGTTATGGGTTTGTCATTATTCACTGGCTGTATTCCTGCAAGTGCATTCCATTGTGGTCATCAACCCCTATATATACAAACGTCGCCCTGTGCGGCTGACGGGGTTTATCCGCGATTACTGTACCATTCAAGAATTGTCGAAACCATGTCATCTGGCAAGGCTGAATTGGCCATCAGAACTTTTTGGCATCCAAGATCTTTCGCCAAATCTGCTACCCGCTGACCGGGAACCAGTACAGGTAAAGTCTGCAGTTGATGGCGGTTGCTAACATCGACAGTGGCAAAAAGCTGTTCCAGCAATTCACCACTGTGGGCAACAACGACATCTACCTTTGCCTGCATCAGGAGGGCATTAATTTCATCGGCAAACCGGGACGAGCCACTGCGCTCGTATAGCTCACAGCGATCTACCCTGGCTCCTCGCTGGCGCAACGTTTCTGCAAGTGTTCCACGCCCCCCCTTGCCCGCAAAGATCAGCACCTTTTCGCCGGCTACAGCCTGCAATGACGGCAGCGCCAACAGGCCTTCTGTGTCATAGGTCTCGACGGGGGTCTCCACCACAATCTGATGCTCGCGCAACAACGCGCCGGTACTTTGGCCCACAGCGTAATATCGCACTCCC
>SBGI01000221.1 GCA_006227015.1 Gammaproteobacteria bacterium | reverse complement strand
GGGGATCAAGCTGCCCTGGTGGCCAGCACCACACGGGGTGCTAAGCGAGTGGTAAAAGTGTTCGAATATATCGACTAGCCTATTACGGACATAAAAAACGGCCCGGATGGGCCGTTTTTTATTTTAGGGCTATTACACCAGCTCAATTGCCAGAGCTGTTGCCTCTCCCCCTCCAATACAGATACCGGCAACACCTTTACTTTTTCCGTAGGTTTGCAGGGCTGCCAGCAAGGTGACAATGATTCGCGCACCTGATGCGCCAATGGGGTGGCCCAGCGCACAGGCACCGCCGTGAACATTGACCTTTTCATGGGGCAAATCCAGCTCCTTCATGGCCGCCATGGTCACTACAGCAAAAGCCTCATTGATCTCATACAAATCGACATCGTCTTTTGTCCAGCCCACCTTATCCAGCAGTTTGCTGATCGCCCCGACCGGTGCCGTGGTAAACCATTCCGGCTCCTGTGAGTGGTAGCTGTGGGCAAGGATCCGCGCCAATGGCTTGAGACCCTGTTTTTCAGCCACAGACTGTCGGGTCAACACCAAGGCAGCTGCCCCATCACTGATGGAGCTAGCATTGGCTGCCGTCACGGTTCCATCTTTGATAAAGGCGGGGCGCATTTGTGGAATTTTATCCGGGTTGGATTTTCCCGGTTGCTCATCGACACTGTACTCCACGTCCCCTTTGCGGCTTGCCACGGTAACCGGTGCAATTTCACTTTCAAATTTGCCCTCGGCAATGGCTTTATTGGCACGCTCCAAAGAGGCAATGGAAAACGCATCCTGCTCTTCCCGTGTAAAGCTGTATTTGGACACACACTGTTCGGCAAACAGACCCATTGCCTGACCGTTGTACGCATCTTCCAGGCCATCCATAGTCATGTGGTCAAAAATCTGGTTATGGCCAAAGCGGTAACCGCTTCGCCCTTGTAACATCAGGTAAGGCGCGTTGGTCATACTTTCCATACCACCCGCAACCGCTACATCGACGTTGCCGAGACTCAGGCTGTCAAAAGCATTCATCACTGCCTTCATCCCGGAGCCACAAACCTTGTTCAACGTGGTTGAGGTAACACTGTTAGGTAACCCCGCACCCAGTGTGGCTTGCCTGGCCGGTGCCTGGCGCAGGCCTGCAGTGAGCACACAACCCATATCCACAGAACCAACCTGCTCGGGGGATACCCCAGCGCGCTCGACAGCCGCTTTGATGGCGGTAGCACCGAGGTGCGTTGTGGGAACACCACTGAACTGGCCCTGCATACTGCCGATCGGCGTACGAGCCATACCGACGATTACAATAGGATCTGACATGATTTTTACCTCTATTTAACAACTCTTAGAGAGGGCTTGACCGTCTTGTCATTAGACTTAACGGCTTTACCCTCTTTTACAGCTGTGGGTTTATTAGGCCCAGGCCCCTGAGGGTCAGGGTCCGTATCTTTTTCGGGCTGGAACACCATGCCCTGTCCATTTTCACGTGCGTAAATCCCTGTGATGGATTGAATGGGAAGACGAATGTTACTGGGCACCCCACCAAAACGGGTACTAAAGGCAACCTGTTCATTATTCATGACAAAAGCAGCCACCGCCCTTGGTGCAACATTCAACACAATCTGTCCATCGTTGACATGCTCCTGGGGTACTTCAACACCCGGAAAATAGGCATCTACAACCATGTAAGGCGTACACTGATTATCAACTATCCAGTCGTAGAAGGCCCGGATCAGGTACGGTCGGTTTGATGTCATGTTCATACGCGCCATAAATTCCGGGTAAAAAGGGTCGACATTGTACAAAAAAAGGGACAACAAGGTCCCTTTTTAAACATTTCGCACAAATGACCTAGTTAGCCATTTCTTTTTCCAGCTCTGAAAGGCTTTCTCGGAAAGATTCCCTCTCGAACAACCGCTGCATGTAGTCATGCAAGGGTTTCACCTGGCGATTATTAGGCAACTTGATGCCCAAACTGTTCAAACGCCACAAAATTGGGGCCAGACAACAGTCAACCAGTGTAAATTCCTCACTCATGAAGTAAGGCAGGTCTGCAAAAATCGGGGCGATGCTGCAAAGGCTATCGCTGAGCTCCTTGCGGGCCTTATCGGCCTCGGGGCTATCTGGATCGCTGATAATGATATCGATCTGGCTGCAGCAGTCGCGCTCAATACGGTGCATAAACTGACGGCTCAATGCCCTGGCAACAGGGTAAACGGGCAGTAACGGTGGATGAGGGAAACGCTCATCCAGATATTCCATCATTACCTTGGTTTCGTAGAGCGCCAGATCCCTGTCGACCAGGGTGGGCAGGGAAGCATAAGGGTTCAGCTCCAGTACATCTTCGGGCAGGTTTTGATCATCCACTTCTTCAATTTCAACCGTCACCCCTTTTTCAGCCAACACGATACGAACTCGGTGACTGTAGTGACAGGACGGATCAGAAAAAAAAGTCATCGAAGATCGTTTGGCAACAACCCCCATATTGGAACCTCAATTGTTATGTACGAAGAAAAGATGGCCGCTCTTGCGGCCATCCCCATAAAACTTAGTGAATACCTTTCCAGTATTCCCGGTTCAAGAGCCATACCCAGATAAACAGGAATGCCAGGAATAACAGAACGTAGGTGCCGATACGCTGACGGTCTTCAGCCATTGGCTCGGCAATGTAGGTCAGGAAGTTGACCAGATCGTAAACCGCCTCGTCGTACTCCTCGGGGCTCATGGTACCCTCGGTCACAAGGCTGTAGCGGCCACAATCATCTTCCAGAATTTCCTCACGGGTCAGAGGATCGCGCTTGATACCACCATTAGCTGCATGCACCGGACCAGGGGCACATTCCTGCAAACCCTGCACGTCCAGCAAGGCGTGGGGCATACCCACATCCTTGAAGACCTTGTTATTGACGCCAAACGGACGGGAGGGGTCCTCGTAGAAATGCCGCAGGTAGGTGTAGACCCACTCGGAAGAACGCGCACGTGCTACCAGAGTCAGATCCGGCGGTGCGGCACCAAACCATACTTTGGCCTTGTCCGCTGGCATAGCAATACCCATCAGGCTACCGATTTTCTGGTCGGCAAACACCAGGTTATCCATCACCATGCCTGCAGGCATTTTCAGGTCTCTGGCGACACGCTCCCAGCGGGAATATTTGGCCGAGTGACAACCCATACAATAGTTGGCGAACAACTTGGCACCGTGTTGCAGAGATGCTTTATCAGACAGATCAGCCTCAAACTCATCACAAGCAATAGTGCCACATTCATGCTCTGACTCGGCGCCCACCGCCTTCAGCGGCAACCAGCACAGCAAGGCCACAAAAATCAGCGCTCCCAGCGACTTCCAGGGGCCAAACCCGCCATTGGTGGTGACGCGCTCCGGCTGCGGCGTGGTTTTTTCCAGCTTCGTCCAGATTGGCATAGCCAGGAAGAACAGGAAGTAAAGGATCGTACAGATCTGGGCCAGCAGGGTGCGAGCAGGAGTTGGGGCTTTCACACCCAGCACACCCAGGATAATGAACGAGGCTGCAAACACCAGCAGAGCGATGCGGCTGAAGTTTCCTTTATAGCGAATGGACTTCACCGGGCTGCGATCCAGCCAGGGGAGCACAAACATGATGGCAATTGCCGCCGCCATAACCATAAAGCCGGCAAACTTGTCTGGCACTGCCCGCAACATGGAGTAGAACGGGGTGAAATACCACACAGGTGCAATATGCGCTGGTGTCTTCAGCGGGTTGGCAATTTCAAAGTTGGCATGCTCAAGGAAATAGCCGCCCATTTCAGGCACAAAGAACATGATAAAGGCGAACACGAACATGAATACCACTATCGGCACCAGGTCATGAACGGTGTAATAGGGGTGGAACGGGATGCCATCGCGGGGAATACCGTTTTCGTCCTTGTTCTTCTTGATTTCGACGCCGTCGGGGTTATTGGATCCGACTTCGTGCAGCGCCAGAATGTGCAGCACGACCAGTGCCAGCAGGATAATCGGCACTGCCACCACGTGCAGGGACATAAAGCGGTTAAGCGTGATACCGGAAATCAGGTAATCGCCCCGCACCCACTGCACAATATCTTCACCGACAACGGGAATCGCACCAAACAGGGAGATAATCACCTGCGCACCCCAGTAGGACATCTGACCCCAGGGCAGCACGTAACCGAGGAATGCCTCAGCCATCAGCGCCACATAGATGGTCATACCGAAGATCCACACCAACTCACGTGGCGGCTTGTAAGAACCGTAGAGCAGACCACGGAACATGTGCATATACACCACAATAAAGAAGGCAGAGGCCCCGGTGGAGTGCATATAGCGAATAATCCAGCCGTAGTCCACATCTCGCATGATGTATTCAACAGAGGCAAATGCCTGCTCTGAAGAACCCTGATAACTCATCAGCAGCCAGATGCCTGACAACAACTGAATAACCAGTACCACCATCGACAGAACGCCGAAGAAGTACCAGAAATTGAAATTCTTAGGGGCGTAGTATTTACCCATATGGGTATCCCATGCCCGCTGTACGGGAAGGCGCTTATCGACCCAGCCCCACAAACCAGTTAACCAATTCATTACGCGCCCTCCTGATCCACACCGATGACAATGACACTGTCGCTCTCGTAGGAATAC
>SBGI01000294.1 GCA_006227015.1 Gammaproteobacteria bacterium | reverse complement strand
TAGCGTCATTAAGGGAATGATTGCAGTGCAGGGCGATATCAAACCCAGCCCGGTGAAAATGCCGTGCGATTGCCGCGCCGATGCGTCGCGCGGCGCCGGTCACTAATACGACGGGGGCAGTCAATGGCAGGGCTCCCGCAGGTCGTTGAGAATCGACAGACGGCGTTGCTCAATGGCATCGCCCAGTTGTTTTCCGGTAAGGCCTTGGTCGATGAATTCCTGATGATTGATGCCCTGAATGGCTGCAAAGGCATTCAGCAGCCATTGCCCTGGGTAATAGTCCCGGTTTTCAAAACCCAGTCGCCCTTTGGCATCGGCTTCGCAACAATGCACAAATTGCTGCAGCTTCTCCGGCTGTCTCAGCGCGCCCACTTCCTTGAGAAGGCGCAGGGTTGTTGTTGCCTTGAGATGAGGTGCCTTGTGACAGTGCAGGTGGTGACGTGTCACCGCAACAGCCAGTTCCCGAAAGCGGTTGGGTACTTTCAGGCGATCGCATACAGCATTGACCAGCTTGACACCATTTTCCTCATGGCCGATATGTCTTGGCAGGATGGAGATCGGGGTGACACCCTTGCCGAGATCGTGCATCAGCACCGCGAATCGCACAGCGGCATCCTTTTCCAGTAGGGCCGCCTGGTCCAGCGACATCAGAATATGTAAGCCAGTGTCCACTTCCGGGTGATAATCAGCCCGTTGTGGAACGCCAAACAGGTGCTCCACCTCAGGTAGAAGCAGGTTTAAAGCACCACACTCGCGTAAAACTTCAATATAAGTACGTGGAGAGCGTTCTGCCATTGCCCGTTCTGTCTCCATCCATACCCGCTCGGGGGTGAGATATTGTAGTTCGCCACTGTGACTGAGCTCAGTCATCAAAGCCATCGTTTCCGGGGCAATTTTGAAGCCAAGGTGAGTATATCGGGCGGCGAAGCGAGCCACGCGGAGCACCCGCAGGGGATCTTCCACAAATGCGTTGGAAACATGACGCAGCACCCGGTTCTTGAGGTCATCCTGACCGCCATAGGGATCAATTAACGTGCCGTCTTCAGCTTCAGCCATGGCATTGATGGTTAGGTCCCGGCGGCTGAGATCTTCTTCCAGGGTGACATTGGAATCCGTGCAGAACTGGAAACCTTTATAACCCACCCCGGATTTTCGCTCGGTGCGGGCCAGCGCGTACTCTTCGCCGGTCTGTGGGTGCAAAAAAACCGGAAAATCATTGCCTACGGGCCTATAGCCCTGATCCAGAAGGGTTTTCGGTGTGGCACCCACGACCACCCAGTCCTTTTCTTGGTATGGGTATCCGAGCAGTTTGTCGCGTACCGCGCCGCCAACCAGATAAACTTTCATAGATATGCTCACCATCGGGGTAATGGTAACAGCACGTGCACAGTGCAGGTATCCTTATGAAAAATGATTGGCTTGATCCCGGCTTGACATATACTCGTTCAGAAAAGGAGCGTTGCGATGATGAGAGTCACACTGCTGGATAGCAGCGGCCAACAGAAGCAGGGTGGAAGTGAGCTGATTGATGAATGGCACCAGTCTCAATCCGGCTATATCTGGCTGGATCTTTATGGTGAAGATGAGTCAAGGGAAAATGAGTTGCTGGAGAGCTTTGGCATGCATCATCTGGCCATTCAGGATGCCCAGCGCAAACGTCATCCGCCGAAGCTGGAAGTATTTGACGACCATCTGTTTATTCTCCTGAGAGGGCTGGATGCGGAAAGCCAGTCGCTGGACTTTGGCACCGTGCAAATTGCCATGTTTGCTGGCAATAATTTTCTGATCACCCGGCGGGGTGGAATTTCCGTCAGCATTAATGAATGGTGGACTAAAGCCACACTGCCACAAATGCTTGGCAGAGGTGGCATACATATGGCGCTGGCGCTGGCGACTACTGCTGCAAGGCGGTATCTGGAGTTGCTGTTGGCCTTCGAGCCGACGTTGTCAGAATTGGAAGATGGGCTACAGGAGCATCCTGATGATCAGAAGATGCGTGAGCTTACCGGGTATCGTACCCGGTTAAGGAAGCTCAGACGTATCTTTTCCTATCTAGCTGGAGTGTTTGAATCCCTGCGCGAAGTGGATGAAGCCATCTTCAGTGCGGAGTCGGAGGAGTACCGGCACCAGGTCATTGATGTCTATGAGAAATATGAGCGATTGCTGTCGCTGTCCTCCATGTACTACGAGGTGGCGGGTGATCTGGTGGATGGTTATATATCTCTGACGTCCCACGAACTTAACAGCACCATGCGTATCCTTACGGTGCTGACCGCGATATTCGTACCCCTCGGATTTCTGGCTGGCGTCTATGGGATGAATTTCGACAACATGCCAGAGTTGCATACAGAGGGCGGATACTTCGTGTTACTGGGCACCATGGCGACCATTGCGTCCACATTGTTGCTGGTTTTCAAATATAAAAAGTGGTTGTGAGAATACCGTGAAAATGAAGTGGCTAAATGACTGGTTACAGCTGAAACTGCTGGAGATTGGCGACTATGTACTGACGTTGGGGGAGCTGTTCGGCTTTCTGCTCATCCTTGCCGTGACGCTGGTGTTGTCTCGCTGGTTAAGCCGAGCGCTGACCAAGGTGGTTGGCTCCCGCAGCCATATTTCTCCCAGCCAGCTGTATACCTTTACCCGCTTGATGAGTTATTCAATTCTTGTCATCGGGTTTTTGATGGCACTGGCCAGCCTGGGTGTGAGCTTTGACAGAATGCTGCTGGTGGCAGGGGCTCTGGGTGTCGGTATCGGTTTCGGGTTGCAGAATATCGCCAACAACTTTGTTTCCGGCATTATCATTCTGTTTGAAAAATCATTGCGAGTCGGGGACTTTGTTGAGCTGGAGTCCGGTCTACTCGGAGAAGTAAAGGAAATCAACATACGCAGCACCTTGCTGAAGACCATGGACAATGCCGATATCCTGGTGCCGAATTCGGAGTTTATCAATGGTCGGGTGAATAACTGGACTCTCAAGGATGACGAGCGCCGCTTTTCCATCCCGTTTGGCGTGGCCTATGGTTCGGATACGGACAAGGTGATTGAAATCGTCACTGGCGCAGCTAAAGAATTACCGCTGACCTATGAAAAAGGCGATCGCCAGACCTTTGTGGTGATGAAGGAGTTTGGCGACAGCAGCCTGGATTTTGCACTGTCCGTGTGGGTCCGTGGCGAAGCTATCAAGCGCCCGGGACTGGTGAAGTCGGAGTACCTGCTGGCGATCAATAAAGCATTGGTGAGCAACGGCATTGAAATTCCTTTCCCGCAGCGGGATTTGCACTTGCGCTCTTCTTCCATTCCCCGCGACAGAGTTGCTCCCGACGAAGAGCTGGATACGTAGGACTCATGAATCTGTCAGCGGCTATGGCGCCGTTCATTGTTGGCGACAAAAGCAAAGAAATGGCTTAACTGTTCCGGTCCCAGGGTTACCGGGTGTGTGCCAGCTTTCAGGTAGCTTTCTGCAGCGGGGTGGCGACTGACATAGCGAAGCAGTCTGATGCGTGAGCGGAGCTGATCAATGAGACGGGCTGTTTTCATGGCTATATCCACAGTATGTACGTTTATACAGTATATTAGCTGTATAAACAGAAATAGCAATACCCTGTGCTGTGATGACACAATTTTTCAGATTATGTCGTCATCCTGTTGTGCCCTTTCCGGGCAGCTGCGGCGGTGTTTGATGTCGACTTTGTTAGGGCCGCTCACCACTGTTTCAAGGTGCACGTCAAAACCCCATAGCTGATGCAGATGCTTGAGCACTTCTGCAGTGGAATCACCCTCCAGAGGTCGGCTGTTGTGCATTTCGTGGCGAAGAGTGAGTGCCCGGTCGCCACGCACATTGACGTTATAGACCTGGATATTGGGCTCCTGCTGACTGAGGTTGTAGCTCTCTGCGAGGGTTTCGCGGATGGCCTGATAACCATCGTCATCGTGTATGGCGGTGACTTCCAGAAATTTTTTGTTTTCGTCGTCGAGTACCGCAAACAGTTTCAGTTCCCGAATCAGTTTCGGAGACAGGAATTGCAGGATAAAGCTTTCGTCTTTGAAGTCGCGCATGGCGAAATGCAGGGTGTCCAGCCAGGGGGTGCCGGCGATATCCGGGAACCAGCGCTTGTCTTCTTCCGTGGGTTTTTCACAAATACGCTTCAGGTCCTGCATCATGCCAAATCCCAGGGTGTAGGGATTGAGCCCGTTAAAATGCGGGGAATCGAAGGGTGGCTGATATATAACATTGGTGTGATGTTGAAAAAATTCCATCATGAAACCATCGTCTACCAGCCCTTCCCGGTATAGCTCATGGAGAATGTGGAAATGCCAGAAGCAGGCCCAGCCCTCGTTCATGATCTTGGTCTGGCGCTGGGGATACATGTACTGGGCGATTTTGCGCACGATACGCACGATCTCTCGCTGCCAGGGCTCAAGTAGAGGGGCATTCTTCTCGATAAAGTAGAGCAGGTTCTCCTGTGGTTCCGGAGGAAAGCGCAGCGGTTTGTCTTCAGTTTCCTCTTCGGCCTTGGTGGGGATGGTCTTCCACAGTTCATTGACCTGTTGCTGCAGAATTTCTTCCCTCTCCCGCTGACGGCGGCGCTCTTCCTCTACGGAGAGGGGGTAGGGGCGTTTGTAGCGATCCAC
>SBGI01000160.1 GCA_006227015.1 Gammaproteobacteria bacterium | reverse complement strand
CAAAACCGCTGGTTGTGGTTGCTCGAGTGGTTGCCAGTGAGGCTGGTTGGTGTGTCGCTAGCCGTAGTGGGTAACTTCCCGGCGTGCCTGGCGCGCTTGAGCGAGTCAATTGTTTCCTCGGCAAGTAGTGAGGAGGTGCTTGGCAACTATGCGTTGGCCGCATCTTTAACCGGAGACGAGCAGGAAGACAGTTTTGTTGGCAAGGCGGGTATTGAAGCGCTGTTTACCCGCACCCTGATTTTTGCCGTGTTTATGGTGGCAGTGTTGGTAGTACTGGTATAAGGGTTTGGGTGTGGGTAAAGGCTAAGACGCTAGTCCCGCCACCGAAACAACCAGCCCGCCAGTGTCAGGCATGTCACTGTCATAAGAATCAGTATCAGTAGCTGCGGAGAAACGTCCAGAATACCTTCGCCTTCCAGCATCACACCCCGTGCGGCCTTCACCAGGTGGGTCAGGGGCAGCAGCTGGGAAACTTCCCGAAGCCATTGGGGCGCATCATCCAGAGAAAACCATAACTCTGATAACAGTAACATCGGGAAGCTGATCAGGTTCAGCAGGCCATTGGCCAGTTCCTCGCTGGCGGTGCGCGAGGCCATAAGAAGGGAAATGCTGATGATGGCTAAGTTGCCCAAAATGGCGATAAGTAATAGCAGCAGATAGCTGCCAACCATTCTGAAACCGATAAACAGGTTGCAGATGGAAAACACGATAATGGTGACCGCCAGCATGATGCCCAGACGGGATAGCGCCTGTGAAAACAAAAATTCCCAGGCCTTTAAGGGTGTTGCCTGCAGCCGTTTGAGTACACCGTTTTTGCGATAGCGAACAATTACATAGCCTATGCCCCACAGGCCGCTGAACATCATGTTCATGGCCAGCACCCCGGGGATCACCCAGTCTATATAGCGGATTTTTTCCCCATAGACTTCCTGGCGTTGCAAAACGTCGCCATCAGCAGGACCGTCATTGCGGAGCAGTGCCTCCAGAATACGCCCCTTGGCTGATTCCGGGTTGATCCAGTAACGCTGGGGTGAGGACGCGGTAATGAGAATGTCCAGTTGATGAAACTGAATACGTCGCAATGCGGCTTCAAGGTCCTGGTATTCCACCCAGTCTATGGCAGGCTCCTGGGCAAAGGGCAGGGTATCTCGATTCACATCCGCTGTATCCAACAATAGGCCGGCCTTGAACAGGTGTTCATTACTGGCAGAAAAAGCGATCGCCAACACAATGACAATCATCGGTGTGGCAATAAACGACCAGAACAGGGAACCCTTGTCGCGATAGTACTCGCGGTTACGGGCTGCCCAGAGTGCCAGAATTCGGCGCATTGTCTTAATTCCTCAAGGTATGCCCGGTAAGTTTCAGAAACAGGTCATCCAGAGAGGGATTCCTGACACGCAAAGAGCGCAGATTGATGTCCATGGTTACCAGCTGGGAAAGGGTCTTCTCAACAGAATTGGTGGCGATGGCAATACAGTCTTCTCGGCGCTCAATTTCAAAAGGCAGTTCGTCCGGATTACAGTTGAAATCCTCGACATCAATACAAATGTAGGTGTAATCAAAATGCTGTCTGAGCAAGCCTTGCGGTGTGCCCTCAGCAATAATTCTTCCCTTATCCATGATCACCATCTGGTCACACAACAGTTCAGCCTCTTCCATGTAGTGAGTAGTGAGCAGCACCGTTTTCCCTCTGGCTTTTATGTTGTTAATGAGCGACCAGAAGTGTCGGCGGGATTGCGGGTCCAGACCTGTGGTCGGTTCATCGAGAAACAGAATTTCCGGATCATTGATTAAAGCGACCGCCAGCAGTAGCCTCTGACGCTGTCCGCCCGAGAGCCGGGTGGCATATGTGTCGAGGAATTCTTCTAACTGACACAGCGCGACGAGCTCTTCCATGGGCAGGGCTCGAGGGTAAAAGTTGCTGAACAGATGGATAACTTCCCGAGTTGTCAGGTAGTCCATCAACGCAGTGGACTGGAACTGGATACCGGTTTGCTCCAGAAAGCGTCTGTCTCGGACCTGTCCCTGATAAAGAATATCGCCGGATGACGGCGTGGTGATTCCTTCAATCATTTCAATCGTTGTGGTTTTGCCGGCACCATTAGGGCCAAGCAAGCCAAAACAGGCGCCGCGAGGAATGGAAAACGACACGTCATCCACAGCCTTGAGTCGGCGGAAATATTTGCTCAGATTGCGGATTTCAAGAATGGTGCCCATGGGCGGAGAGTGTATAGCATCTGCGCAATTATCTGTTAGGGTATGCGCCTGTCAGGAGCGGGCAATATGGCGTCAAAACAAGGTGCAGGACAGGGTGTAGTCAGTTGGGGTGAGGCCGCTCGTGTCTATACCCGGCCACAGGTCATCACCATGCTGTTTTTGGGGTTTGCTGCCGGCTTGCCTCTGCTGCTGGTGTTTTCCACCCTCACGGCCTGGTTGCGCGATGTGGATATCAGCCGCAGCACCATAGGGTTTTTTGGTTGGGTGGGGATTACCTATTCCATCAAGGTGATCTGGGCCCCAGTGGTGGACCGCCTGAAACTGCCCCTTTTGACACGCACCTTGGGTCAGCGCCGTAGCTGGATGCTGGTTGGTCAGCTTGGGGTGATGGCGGGGTTGGTGGCCATGGTGTTGTCAGATCCGCAGATTTCGTTGGTCAGCATTGCGCTCAGTGCGTTACTGGTAGCGTTCTCTTCCTCCACCCAGGATATTGCCATTGATGCGTTCCGCATTGAGTCTGCGGCGGATGAATACCAGGGTGCCATGTCTGCCAGTTATATCTTTGGCTACCGGTTGGCCATGCTGGTTGCCGGGGCGGGTGCGCTCTATATTGCCGACTGGTCGAACTGGGATACCTCCTACCTGGTGATGGCGATGTTGATGCTGGTGGGCGTGGTTACGGTGCTACTGGTCTCGGAACCGGAACACCGTGTTCCGGATAACACCGAGGCCATGGAGCTGTCATTAAAGCATCAGCTGCATGCGGATCAGCCGGGCCGCTGGCGGCGTCTGGAAGCCTGGTTCGTGGGGGCAGTGGTGGCACCGTTTGTGGAATTCTTTCGCCGCAATGGCTCCTGGGCGCTACTGATTCTGGCATTTATCGGCCTCTACCGCCTCAGTGATATCACCATGGGTATTATGGCTAACCCCTTTTATTTGGATCTGGGGTTTAGCAAGAAAGAAATTGCCGATGTAGGCAAAGTGTTCGGCTTCTTCATGACCTTGGCTGGTTCGTTTCTGGGGGGGCTGTTTGTGGTGCGCTACGGTATCTTCCGCCCCCTGATGGCCGGTGCCGTTATGGTGGCGCTGACAAATTTGCTGTTTGTGCAGTTGGCGGTGGTCGGATCGGACTTGATGTGGCTGGCAGTGGCTATCAGTGGCGATAACCTGAGTGGTGGTTTTGCCAATGCAGCGTTTGTGGCCTATTTGTCCAGCATGACCAACCGAGCCTACACTGCAACCCAATATGCATTGTTCAGTTCGCTGATGACGTTGCCAGGCAAGTTTTTAAGTGGTTTTTCCGGGGTGATTGTCGATGCCAGTAACTACGAAACGTTCTTTTTTTACGCTGCCGTTATGGGGTTGCCGGCAATTGTGCTGTCCTGGCTGTTGTGGCGCCACTCTCAGAATCAGTCCTGCCAGCCAAACACTCTCAAATCTACTTTGCCCTGAGAAACTTTGATGCCTTCCATTTCCAGCAACTGCTTTTGTCGGCGGTAGGCACTGCTGTCAGGGGCAAAGGCTATCTGACCGTTGGCTCTGAGCACACGATGCCAAGGGAGGGTGGTTTCCGGAGGCAGGCGGCTGAGAATGCGACCAATGAGGCGTGCGCCTTTAGGCAGCCTGGCAAAACTGGCAACCTGACCATAGCTTGTAACCTGACCCTTGGGGATCGCACTGAGAATGCTGTAAATCAGAACTTCAACTTCGCTTTTCATCTGCTGATTTATCCTGCCTTGGACATTCATCATAGTGAGATTGCAGAGTTCCCGTCCAGTTTTGTGTTGAATTGGGCGCAGATGGCCCCATATTCAAGGAATACCCTCAGGAGTTCAGTTTGAGATATCTGCTAGTAGTGTTCATTGTCATGCCCATTGTGGAAATGTGGCTATTGATAACCGTTGGCCGGGAAATTGGCGCATTGCCCACCATAGGTTTAGTGTTACTGACGGCGGTGGTTGGTCTGTCTCTGTTGCGCCAGCAGGGCTTTGCGACCCTGTTCAGGGCGAGAACCAAGCTGGATGCCGGGGAGCTGCCGGCGATGGAGATGGCGGAAGGGCTGATACTGGCTGTGTGTGGTGCTTTGCTCGTAACCCCTGGTTTTGTGACAGATGTGATAGGCTTTGCGGGTCTTTTTCCGCCCTTAAGGCGACGCTGTGTGTTGGGGATGGTAGCGAAAATGGAGGTTGTCAGCTACAGCAATCAACAGACGTATCGCTCTGGTAGGTCGCAACCTCCTGAAGCAGATGGAGACGTGGTTGAGGGTGAGTTCTGGCAGGAAAACGATGACAGGCAGCTTCCAAAATAACAGATTGTTCTGTATAGAAACTTTTTTTTGTTTGGCCCCTTGAAATAATTTGGAAAGCCTCCACATTAGCCTCAGCTCGGTAACATCCGAACTCTGATGAATTGAACAGGTTAGAC
>SBGI01000220.1 GCA_006227015.1 Gammaproteobacteria bacterium | reverse complement strand
GGCATGGCATACACCAGGGCAGCATAACTGCCGAGTACATCCAGCCCCATCACATCGCTGAACAGGTGATACTTGGTGAGATACAGTAGCAACAGGTATTTCATGCCGTAGAATGAAAAACGCTCCCACATTTCTGTGGCAAAACAGACGTAGAGTCCCTTGGGGTGCCCAAGCCATTCGTGGTGTTGTGTCGTCAAAGTGACTCCCCGGGATGCGATTCTGGTTTGGTCGTTTGCTGTGCCCGCAGCTGGCGCTAGAATGGCCAATGCATTTATCGAACAGGTCCGATTATGAAGTTTTCCGGTACTAATCGCTATGTCGCCACCGATGATCTGCAAATGGCAGTGAATGCGGCGGTTACCTTGAAACGACCACTCCTCATCAAAGGTGAGCCGGGCACGGGTAAAACCATGCTTGCGGAAGAGGTGGCGGCGGCTCTGGGGTGGCAACTGATCCCCTGGCATATCAAGTCCACCACCAAAGCACAACAGGGTCTCTACGAGTACGACGCTGTGTCCCGTTTGCGGGATTCGCAACTGGGTGATGACCGGGTGCATGACATTGCCAATTACATCAAGCCAGGCAAGCTTTGGCAGGCCTTTGTCGCTGATGAACCGGTGGTGTTGTTGATTGACGAAATAGATAAGGCTGACATCGAGTTTCCCAACGACCTGTTACTGGAACTGGATCGTATGGAGTTCCATGTCTACGAGACCGGAGAGACCATCCGGGCACAGCAACGACCACTGGTGATCATCACCAGCAACAATGAGAAAGAATTGCCGGATGCCTTTTTACGCCGCTGCTTTTTCCATTTCATCAAGTTCCCGGAGCGGGAGACCATGGAGCAGATTGTTGTGGTGCATTATCCGGATATCCAGAAAACACTGGTACAGGAGGCGCTGGATATCTTTTTTGAGGTGCGACAGGTGCCCGGCTTAAAGAAAAAACCCTCCACATCAGAGCTGATTGACTGGTTGAAGCTGCTGCTCTCGGACAAGATTCCAGAGCATTTGCTCGCTGAACGCGACCCCACCAAGGTAATTCCGCCGCTCTATGGTGCTTTGCTGAAAAACGAACAGGACGTGCACCTGCTGGAAAAGCTGGCGTTTATGGCGCGTCGGGAAAACCGGTAGACTGCCGGTACAAAAACCATGTTGCTCAACTTTTACGAAGGTTTACGCCGCGCAGGCATTCCTGTCTCCATCAAGGAATACCTGGTTCTGCTGGAGGCGCTGCAACAGCGATTGGCCTTCGCTGATATGGATGATTTCTACCTCTTGGCAAGAACCTGCCTGATCAAGGACGAAAAATACTACGATCGCTACGACCGTGCTTTTGCAGCCTACCTTCATCAGTTGTCGGATATCGAGCAGTTGATTGATGCCCTCATTCCCGAAGAGTGGCTGCGCAAAGAGTTTGCCCGGCATCTGAGCGACGAGGACAAAGCCAAAATAGAGAGTCTGGGTGGCCTGGAGCAATTGCTCGAAACGTTCAAAAAGCGACTGGCAGAACAACAGAAACGTCATGCCGGAGGCAGTCGCTGGATCGGCACCGGTGGTACGTCTCCCTTCGGACACGGTGGCTTTCATCCCGAGGGTATTCGTGTCGGCGGGGAGAGTGAACAGCAGCAGGGCGTCAAGGTCTGGGAGCAGCGGGCATACCGCAATCTGGACGACTCTGTCGAGCTGGGAACGCGGAATATCAAACTGGCACTTCGACGCCTGCGTCAGTTTGCCCGTACCGGGGCAGCAGAAGAGTTGGCTCTGGACGACACTATCGACGCCACCGCCCGCAATGCCGGCCTGCTGGATATCAGGATGGTTCCAGAGCGCCACAATGCGGTTAAAGTCCTGATGTTCTTTGATGTCGGGGGCTCCATGGACCCCCATGTCAAAGTGTGTGAAGAGCTGTTTTCTGCCGTAAAAAGTGAGTTCAAGCACCTGGAGTATTACTACTTCCACAATTTCCTCTACGACTATGTCTGGCGTGACAATCACCGCAGGAAAACTGACAAAACACCCACCATGGAGCTGCTGCATACCTACAGCCGCGACTACAAGGTGATCTTTGTGGGTGATGCCACTATGTCGCCCTACGAGGTGAGTGCACCCGGTGGCAGTGCGGAGTACTACAATCAGGAAGCCGGAGCCGTCTGGATGCAGCGTATCATGGATAATTACGATCGCTTTATCTGGCTTAACCCGGTTCGCACCGATTACTGGCAGTACACACCCTCTATCAAACTGATTCAGCAATTGATGGGCCCAGAGCGTATGTTTCCCATGACTCTGGCCGGGCTGGAAAAGGGCATGTCCGCACTGACCCGCTGACAACCAGCGGATACGATGTGGGTAGACGGGAATTCTGTACCTGGACGGCGCGTTTCGATAGCATTGCCAGAAAACGGGCGCTAAGAAAGGCCAGCCAAAATAACCATAATATCGACAGAGCAGGGGCGCGTTAATGTCAGAAATCGACACGAAAATGGAAGTGATGGAGGCTGTCCGCAAATCCTGGGACCACTATGGTATTCCCCACGACTTGCCACCCAGTGAGATGCATAACCTGTTGGATCTCCTCGCTGAAGCCGTCAGAAATTATGGCAACCAACCTGCTGTCACCTCTCTGGGGGGGACACTGACCTATACCGAGCTGGACAGGCAGTCCAGTGCATTTGCCAGCTACCTGCAACGCTATACTGGACTGGAGCGCGGTGACCGCATCGCCATCCAGATGCCGAGCCTGATCCAGTACCTTGTTGTTGCCTATGGTGCTTTCAAGGCGGGAATGGTCATTGTCAACGTCAACCCGATGTACACAGCCACCGAACTGGAGTATCAGTTCAACCATGCGGATGTGAAGGCCGTGGTGGTTTTTGACAAGTTTTTGGACCATACACTGGCTGTAAAAGACAAAACGCCGCTGCAAACAGTTATCTCCACGTCCCCCTTTGATCTGCACCCGCCCCTGAAGCGAGTGGTGATGTCAGCGCTGATGAAACTGCTTGGCAAAGCTGTTTCGACTGCCGGTTCAATTTCTCTTCTGGAAGCACTAAAGAAGGGTAGTGAACAACCTCATCAGGAAGTCGCTTTGGGTGGTGATGACCTGGCGATTCTTCAGTACACCGGTGGCACCACAGGCGTCTCCAAGCCGGCCATGCTCAGTCACAGCAATATGGTCAATGTGACACGACAATCTGCCATGGTGCTGGAAAGTTGTGGCGTTGACCGGGGGGCGGAGCGCTTTGTGTCACCGTTGCCTCTTTATCATATCTATGCGTTTGCCGTTGTCATCACGGTTGGTGTCCATTTGGGGGTTCACACCCTGTTGATCCCTGACCCCCGAAATATCAAGGGTTTTGTCAAATTGCTGCGCCAGTGGCCGGCATCGGTCTTTATCGGGCTCAACACGCTTTTTGTCGCGCTGATGAAAGATCCGGATTTTGGCAGTATCGATTTCTCTTCCCTGAAATTCACCATATCCGGAGGGTCGGCGCTGGCGACCGGCACCAGCAATGACTGGTTTGACAAAACCGGTTGCCGGATCAGTGAAGCCTACGGTTTAACAGAGGCGTCGCCCGTGGTCTCTCTGACTCCTTCACCGGGTGGAAAACAGGGGGCGGTGGGTATTGCCCTGCCCGGGACGGAAATAAAAATTGCCGATGAAGACGGTAATCCACTGGCCGTGGATGATCATGGTGAGTTGTGGGTGAGAGGCCCTCAGGTGATGCAGGGTTACCTGCATTTCCAGGAAGAAACCGCCAAGACAGTGACGGCAGACGGTTGGCTGAAAACCGGGGATATCGCTTCAGTGGATGAGGATGGTTTCCTGCGTATCCATGATCGAATGAAGGATATGATTATTGTCTCGGGCTTCAACGTCTATCCCAATGAGATTGAAGGTGTGGTTTCCCGTCACCCGGATGTGACCTACTGTGCTGCTGTGGGTGTGCCTGACGAGCACTCCGGAGAGGCGGTCAAGCTCTATGTGGTCAGCTCCAATCCGGGACTGACTGAAAAAGACATCCGTGATTTCTGTGCCGAGCAGTTGGCCCGTTACAAACTGCCCAAGTACATTGAATTCCGTGATGAATTGCCGTTGTCCAATGTGGGTAAGGTATTGCGTCGGGAACTGCGCGATAATTGATGCCCAAATTCACAGGGCCGGGTTCAGCCTGGCCCGACTGGTTTCTGATTAGTTGTCTTGAATGAACAATGAACTGCAACAATGGCGGGACAGGATTGCCGATTGTCTCGCGGCGGACCGCTATCGTCTGGAACGTCTGTTGGAAAAAATCAGCCAACGTGCGGGGCAGGGCAAACCGTTCGATCGCGACCTGCAGCAGTTCACTGCGTTACTGGAACAGTCCGACGCCAGTCTGAAGGCCCGTAGGGCCAGTGTCCCTGCAATCAGCTACCCTGAAGAGCTACCCATCGCCGGGCGCCGGGACGATATCCGCGACGCTATTGAAAATCACCAGGTGGTGGTGATCGCCGGGGAGACCGGATCCGGTAAGACTACCCAGTTGCCGAAAATTTGCCTGGAGTTGGGTAGGGGAGTGTCGGGCATGATTGGCCACACCCAACCGCGGCGCATCGCCGCCCGCACGGTGGCCAACCGTATTGCCGAAGAGCTGGGTCAGCCACTGGGGGA
>SBGI01000147.1 GCA_006227015.1 Gammaproteobacteria bacterium | reverse complement strand
AGCCCGGCCAGAACAAACAGGCTGATCTGGGTGAAGATATTGTTGTCGCCGCCGGACAGCCAGACACCGACAACCGCGGATAATACCGAGAGTGGCACGATGCTGATAACGACCAGAGGCAACACCAGGCTTTCATACTGGGCGGCGAGTACCAGAAAGACCAGCAGCAGGCACAGGGGGAAAATAAAGATGGCCGTGTTGCCACTGAGTACCTGTTGGTAGGTGAGGTCTGTCCACTCGAATGTCATGCCGGAGGGCAGTGTGCTTTCAAGAATATTGCTGATGGCATCCTGGGCCTGGCCACTGGAATACCCGGGAGCGGCATCGCCGTTCAGGTCGGCGGCAAGGTAGCCGTTGTAATGCGCGGCACTTTCGGGGCCGTAACTTTCCTGCATTTCCAGCACACTGCCGAGAGGAATCATGCTGCCCTCCTGATTCTTGACCTTGAGGTTGAGGGCATTTTCCGGGCTGGCGCGGTAGGGCGCATCAGCCTGGGCAATTACCTGGTAGGTGCGACCAAAGCGATTAAAATCATTCACATACAGCGAGCCCAGATAGATCTGCATGGTGTCGAAGATGTCTTTGACGTTCAGCCCCAATTGTTTGGCTTTGGTGCGATCCAGATCTGCATAAAGCTGTGGCACATTAATCTTGTAATTGGAATAAACATTCATCAGGGCCGGATCCTGCCAGGCAAGCTGCTGCACCATCTGCACCACCTCGGCGAGCCGTTCGTAACCCAGGTCTGCACGATCTTCAATCTGAAGTTTGAAGCCTCCCGTTGTGCCTAGGCCACGTACCGGCGGGGGTGGGAAAATGGCAATAAAGGCCTCTTCTATACCCGCGTACTGCTGTTGCAGGCGACCGGCAATAGCCGCCGCCGACAGCTCCGGGGTGTTACGCTTGTTGAAGTCTTCAAGGGTAACGAAGACGATGCCGGCACTGGGGCTGTTAGTGAAGCCGTTGACAGAGAGGCCGGGGAATTGCACGGCATTTGCCACCCCCTCCTGTTGCATGGCGATATTGCCCATTTCCTTGATAACGGCTTCGGTACGGGCCAGGGATGATCCATCGGGCAGCTGCGCAAAGCTGATCAGGTATTGCTTGTCCTGGGGTGGAACAAACCCTTGGGGCAGGGAGTTAAAGCCGATTGCCGTAGCGCCGATCAGCACCATGTAGATGCAAAATGCCACAGCCTTGTGTCCCAGTAGCCCTGAGATTGAGGACGAGTAGCCCTCGGACGAGCGCTTGAAGCCACGGTTAAAGAGGCGGAAAAAACCACCGAACAGGTAATCCATAATCCGGGTTAGTCGATCTTTTGGCGCATCGTGGCTGCGTAATAGCTTGGCCGCCAGAGCAGGGCTGAGCGTCAGGGAGTTGAATGCAGAAATCACTGTGGAGATGGCAATGGTCAATGCGAACTGCTTGTAAAACTGCCCGGTGAGACCGCTGACAAAGGCGATGGGGACAAACACCGCCACCAGCGTCAGTGAGATAGCGATAATCGGTCCGCTGACTTCCTGCATGGCGCGATAACTGGCCTCTTTCGGGTCCAGTCCATCGGCGATATTGCGTTCCACATTCTCGACGACAACGATGGCGTCATCCACCACGATACCGATGGATAGCACCAGCCCGAATAGCGACAGGGTGTTAATGGAAAACCCGAATGCCCACATCAGGGCAAAAGTGCCGATGATAGAGACCGGCACCGCCAGCAACGGGATGATGGAAGCGCGCCAGGTTTGCAGAAATACCACGACCACCAGAACCACTAGTGCCAGCGCTTCGAGCAGTGTTTTGACCACGGCTTTAATGGAGTCGCGGACAAACACGGTAGGGTCATAGACCACGGAGTAGGAGACGCCTTCAGGGAAGTTGGGCTTGAGTGCTTCCATGGTGCGACGGACTTCGTCGGAAATGGCAATGGCATTGGCGCCCGGTGCCTGGAAGATTGGCACAGCTACGGCAGGCTGGTTGTCGAGCATGGCGTTGAGGCTGAAATCTGCTGCTTCCAGCTCGATGCGAGCCACATCGCGCAGTCGGGTCACCTGCCCCCGATCGCCAGCACGAATAATAATTTCGCCGAATTCTTCCGGGGTTTCGAGTCTGCCCTGTGCATTGATAGGCAGCTGCACATCTACGGGGCTGGTCATGGGTGCACCGCCAATTACGCCGGCTGCTACCTGAACATTCTGTTCGCGAATGGCGGCAATCACTTCATTGGCCGATAGGTTTCGCTCTGCAATTTTTTCCGGATTGAGCCAGATACGCATGGCGTAGTCGCCGGAGCCGAACAGGCGTACGGTCCCGACGCCCTCTACCTTGGCCAGCTCATCCTTAACATGTTTGAGTGCGTAGTTGCGCAGATAGAGTTCGTCATAGCGCTGATCGGGGGAGACCAGGTGAACAACCATGGTCAGGTCCGGAGAGCTTTTCACCACCGTCACCCCCAGTTGTCGAGTAACTTCAGGCAGTCTGGGCAGGGCCTGGGACACCCGGTTCTGCACCATTTGCTGGGCCAGATCCGGGTCGGTGCCGATTTTGAAGGTGATGGTCAGAGTCATGCGGCCATCGGAGGTGGCCTGGGAAAACATGTAGATCATGTTTTCCACACCGCTCAGCTGTTCCTCCAGCGGTCGCGCCACGGTATCAGCAATGACCTTCGGATTGGCCCCGGGAAAGTTGGCGGTGACCACTACCGAAGGTGGCGAGACCTCCGGATATTCGGAAATAGGCAGTTTGAACATGGCCAACAGCCCTGCGATCAGAATCAGCAGGGACATCACTGCCGCAAATATGGGGCGATCCACAAAAAATCTGGAAATGTTCATGGTGATCCTTCAGCTCTGCCGGGTGCGGCTCCAGGTTTAAAGGTCAGCGGTTTCTATAGGGTCTGAAGTGCTGACAACCTCAGCTTCAACCTGCATGCCTGGGCGAATATGGGACAGGCCGTTTACCACGACTCGGGCACCCGCCCCGGGACCGCTTTCGATGACCCGCTGTCCTTGGTGGTGTTGTCCCAGTGTGACTTCCCGGTAGCCGATGGTGTTGTTCTCATCCACGATATAAACGAATTTCTTATCCTGGTTGGTGCCAATGGCTTTGGTGGGCAGCAGCATGACAGTAGTTTCTGTGGGGGCGCCAAGATGTACATTGGCATACATCCCGGGAGTTAGGGCGCCATCAATGTTCTCAAAAATGGCCCTGGCCCGAATTGTGCCGGTGGAAATATCTAGGCGGTTGTCGAAGGCGTGTATTTTCCCCCGATAGACATTGTCATCATCTGCCAGTGTTAATTGCACGGGCATCTGGCCGACGAGATCCCGTTGGCGCATGGAGCGAATATAGGTCTGCTCGTCGACATTAAATTCAGCATACAGTTGCTGGTTGGCCACCAGGGTGGCCAGAACAGGTGCACTGCTACCCGCTTCCACAATGTTGCCAACGGTCAACTCGGCGCGACTGATCAGTCCCGTAAAAGGTGCCTTGATATGGGCGTATTCCAGATCGAGTTTTGCTTTTACCAGAGCGCTTTCTGCCTCTTCAATGCTGGCGTTCGCTACCCGGTACTCGTTGTTGGCGGCATCGAAAATACTTTCGGATACCAACTGGCGCTCAACCAGCTTTCGGGCGCGGTCAAGTTCATCCCTGGCCAGTGTTGCCCGTGAACGGGCGGAGGTTAGCTGGGCCTGGGCTTGTTGCACTTCAGCTTCAAATGGCCGTGGATCAATAATAAAAAGCACATCACCCCGCTGAACCAGTTGGCCGTCTTCAAACAGGACCTGCTGGATTTCACCGCTCACCCGGGGCTTGATCTCGGCGCTGTCCACTGCGGTAAGCCGCCCTGAAAAACGGGTCCACAGTCGTACCGGCTGCATTTGCAGCTCCACCACTTCGACGTGAGTGAGAGGTGGCACAGGGTTGGTGGAGTCGTCGGAGTGCCCATTGTTTGGTGCGAGGGCGTAGTAAACACCCACCACCAGTGAGACAAGGACGGCTGCACTTAATAATGGGCGACGAAATCCGTTGTTGTCGACGTGGTCTTTCATGAGAGCTCCGTGCACGCACGCTGCTGATCGTAACGGCTAAAGGTCAGCAGCTGGGAGTAGTTGCAAAATAGAATGAGCAAGCATACATACCGGTCGGTATGTTCGTCAATGGGGAGAGGTATTTTTGATGGGCAGAGCGAATTAAATAATTCCTGTTTAATTACAGTATGTTAAGGATTAGATTTCGTCAAATGACTGTCTTTTATATGGCAATAGCCAGCCCGGATGTGCAGGGAAGACATTTTTTGACTTGCCTGAGAAACCGCTGGGTATCTATACTTGACCGTTCTTCTGGATAATACGCTGTCTATTATGTCTGTACCTGATACCCGTGAACGTCTGCTGGAAATTGCCCTGGAACTGATCTGGCAAAGCAATTACAGCTGTGTTGGTGTCAACGAGATCTGCAAACAGGCCGGTGTTACCAAGGGGGCGTTCTATCACCACTTCGAATCCAAGGCGAGTCTGTTTTGTGAGGCTACGGCTTACTACTGGCAGGTGATCAGAAATGATCTCGATGCGGTTTTTTCACCGCTCAATTCACCGTTGGTACAGCTGGAAAACCTGTTGCATTTTCTGATCATGGCGAAGCTAGGCAATGATCAGGCTGGCATTCG
>SBGI01000270.1 GCA_006227015.1 Gammaproteobacteria bacterium | reverse complement strand
ACTTGCTGCCCTCCCAACCGTGCCTCACAATAAGGGTTGTGGAGTCCTTCTATGAATGAAGCCGTTTTTCAGTCGTTCTTCCTGATATTTACCGGCGCTGCCATTATTGCTTCTCTGGCCATTTATGGTCGGCAGCCCCTGCTGGTGGCCTACATTGCCCTCGGCGCACTGATCGGTCCCTACGGACTGGGATGGGTGCAGGATGTGCACCTGCTGTCTGAAATCTCGGAAATAGGCATTATCTTTCTGCTGTTTCTCCTGGGTCTGGATCTTCAACCCCAGTCCCTAATGGCCGCGTTGAAAAAAGTCACCGTGGTCACCCTGATCAGTTCACTGCTATTCGCCGTCGCCGGTTATCTGATCGCCTACCTGTTTGGCTTCACCCCCACCGAATGCCTGATTATCGGTGCGGCAATGATGTTTTCCAGCACGATTATCGGCATCAAGCTGTTGCCGACCACCATTCTCCATCACCGCCATATCGGTGACATGATGATCGGACTGCTGCTGATGCAGGATTTTCTTGCCATCTTTGTATTACTGGTACTTCTCAGTGGTGAGGGTGGACAAATCAACGTCATGCAGATCGGCTTCACCCTGCTGGCACTGCCACTGCTTATCCTTTTTGCCTGGGCTTTTGTGCGCTGGGTATTACTAAAACTGATTGCAAAATTTGACCGTATGGGTGAATACATCTTCCTGCTGGCCATCGGCTGGTGCATGGGTTTGTCGGAGCTGGCTGAAGTGGTCGGGCTGTCACGGGAAATCGGTGCATTTCTCGCCGGTATTACCCTGGCCTCCAGCCCTATTTCCCAGCATATTGCCCTGACACTGAAACCCCTCAGGGACTTCTTCCTGATAATGTTTTTCTTCTCCCTGGGCGCGGGTTTCAACCTCGGACTGTTACCGGAAATTGCGCTGGCATCTGTGGCTCTGGGCGGCGCCATGCTGATCCTGAAGCCGGCTATATTCCGCTTTCTGCTGGGCCGACAAAGTGAAAAGAAAGTATTGGCCTGGGATATTGGCTTTCGCCTCGGGCAGATCAGTGAGTTCTCGTTATTGATCGCCTATGTGGCATTTAATGCCTCGCTGATCAGCGTTCAGGCCTCACACCTGATCCAGGCGGCAGCCATTCTGACCTTCCTGCTATCAAGTTATATTGTGATATTCAACTTCCCGAACCCGATCGCGGTCAGCGAGCGTTTGCGGCGTAACTAATACAGAAACCGGTTTGTGGAATAGCTGTTAACGGTTGAGGTTAACCAGGTAACGCCCTACCACCTGGCCTCTGGCCATGCGGTCGACATACTCTGGCACCTGCTCCAGGCTGATTTCTTCAGCCATCGACTCCAGATTATCCAGTTTCCATTCTGACCCCAAACGGGTCCAGTTGGCCGCCTTCTTCGAGAGAGGCAGCTCTACACAGTCAACACCCAGCAAATTGACGTTACGCAAAATAAAGGGCAGAACACTGGTGTGTAAATCAAATGACGAGGCCAAGCCACAGGCCGCGACTGATCCACTGTAATTTATCAGTTTGAGTAGGTTCGCGAGGTATTCTCCACCCAAGGTGTCGACCCCATGGGCAAAGCGCGGTTTCTCCAGGGGGCGCTTCTGCTCCAGCAACAGACTTCTTTCCACAATTTGCTTTGCACCCAGTGCGCTGAGATGGGCAGCAGTTTCCAGTTTCCCGGTGACCGCAGCCACTGAAAAACCCAATCGACTCAGCAAACGGATAGCAAACGTACCCACACCACCGGTTGCACCGGTAACTGCCACATCACCATCTTCGGGCTCAGCACCCATCTGTAGCAGCTTTTCCACACACAGTGCTGCTGTAAAACCAGCCGTGCCATAAATCATCGCCTCACGACCGGACAATCCCGGTGGTGCAGCGACCACCCAACCGGCGGGAACGCGAATATACTCCCCTAAACCCCCATAAGTATTCATGCCCAGGTCATAGCCACAAACAATCACTTCATCGCCGGGCGAAAAATCTGCAGCCGTGCTCTCGGCAACAACACCGGCAGCATCTATGCCCGGCTGATGGGGGTAATTGCGTGTCACTCCGGGTCGCCCAGTGGCAGAAATCATGTCCTTGTAGTTGAGCGAGGAATATTGAACCCTCACCAGCACATCACCAGCTGGCAATTCAGCAATGGGACGTTCAACAATTTCCTGGGTGTAGATGTCAGATTCTGTTTTTGTTACCCAGAGCGCACGATAGTTTTCAGGATTCAGTTGGTCATCGGTCATTCTCTATACCCCTCTATCGCCCTTCATTACCGCCTTGATTTTTTACTCCGCTTGCGCCCCTCAGGAAAAAAACTGCTGTCTCCGGGCTCTATCGAGCCAGCGCGTCAACAAACTGTCTGCGCGGGTTTCTGCCGCAAGGCCCAATTTTTCAGGCAGACTTTTATGATAGACGAATTTGACGAGGAAGATGTCCGCCTCTGTTGAGCGTTCAACCAGATAGGTATCACTGGTTTTTAATTCATCCACCAGTGATTTCTCAAGTGCATGGCAACCAAGCCATACTTTTCCTGTAGCGATTTCATTGATATCAACAGATTGCCGGTGGTCTTTTACAAATTCTTTGAAGATATTGTGAATTTCCTCCAGATCTTCAATAAATTTTTCCCGGCCATCGTCTGTATTTTCTCCAAACATCGTCAAAGTGCGTTTGTAATCACCTGCCGTATGCAGTTCCACATCTACATCATGCTTTTTCAGCAGGCGATTAAAGTTGGGCAGCTGTGCCACCACGCCAATGGAGCCGATCATGGAAAAAGGTGCAGCAAGAATTTTATTGGCCACACAGGCCATCATGTAACCACCACTGGCTGCGACCTTATCGACACAGACTGTCAGTGGAATACCCTGTTGACGAATGCGGTCCAGCTGGCTGGCGGCGAGGCCATAGCTGTGTACCATGCCACCACCACTTTCCAGACGGACTACAACCTCATCTTCCGGTTTTGCCTGGGTCAATATTGCCGTGATTTCCTGACGCAGGCTTGCAACGGCCGACGCACGCATATCCCCCTTAAAGTCGACAAGAAAAACCCTTTTACGGGTTTCCGAGCTGTTTTTTTTGTCTTTATCCGATTTCTTTTTTTCTTTATGCCAGAGTTTGCGGTTCCCCGGGGGCATAGTCGCCAGCTGTAGCACATTGCTCATCTGCTCGTACGTCTCATTTAGTTGCTCAATTTCGAGCTCTCCCTCTGCGTGCTTCCGGGCACGATTGCTAAGGCCGATGGCAATACCTATGACCACAACCAGGGATAGAATGAGTGTGACGGCCTTCGCCAGAAACAATCCGTATTGCAGCAAATAATCCAACGTCTGTTCCCCTTAAATCGACATTTTCGAATCCAAACTTCTCGAAGAGTATCACCAAAAAAGTTGACGGCATCCCCAGGAAGTTATTTTATGTTATCCATGACTGCTAACAATATCGTATATCTGTTAGCAGTCCTATCGCCCATCCCCTTTATTCAAGCCGTACGGGATGGCTCACCAGGCTGGATAGCAAAGGTGGCATCGTCAAAAGGCTCACCAACACTACCCATCCAGCGCCTCGACGTATGAGACGTTAACGCATGACCCTGAATGATGTGTTTTGCGACTTGGCCTAAACCTCAGTTCCACTAGCAGCAGTCCTGTGTGCTGAGTTTTCAGGGGAATTGTCTGCCAAACCCCTGGTAGCACCGAGTAGCGCAGAACCATCTCCACCAATCAGCACAGCTGATTGCGAATACCTGAACAGACAAATCAATCTCGCAACGTGGTGATATCTATGTCGAAAGTGATTATTTCCTGTGCAGTAACAGGCTCCATACACACCCCTTCCATGTCCCCCTATCTACCGGTAACCCCGGAAGAAATCGCAGAATCCGCTCTGGGTGCCGCTGAAGCAGGCGCCGCCATCGTTCACCTTCATGCAAGGGACCCTGTTGATGGGCGGCCCGTGCACACACCCGAGGATTTTGCCCCCTTCCTCAAAGCAATAAAGGGCCGCTCGGATGTCGTGGTAAACATAACGACCGGTGCATCACCCTTCATGCCCGTTGAATACCGCGTTAAACCCGCTGAGCATTGGCAACCTGAGGTTGCCAGCCTGAACATGGGGTCGATGAACTTCGGCCTGTTTCCCATGTTAAAACGCTTTAAAGAGTTTGAGCATGATTGGGAACCGGAAATGCTGGAAGGTTCTCACGACCTGGTATTTCGCAACAGCTTTAAAGATATTCGCTACGCACTGGACACGCTCAACAAAACCGGGACACGTTACGAATTCGAGTGTTACGACACCAGCCATCTCTACAATCTGCAGTACTTCTATCAGGAGGGTATCGTTAAGGGCCCGCTGTTTATCCAGACCTGTTTCGGCCTGCTCGGTGGTATTGGCGCCCATCCGGAGGATGTCATTCACCTGAAGCGAACAGCTGATCGCCTGTTTGGTGATGATTACCGCTGGTCAGTTCTGGCCGCCGGTTCCAATCAGATGCGGGTTGCCGCCATGGCTGCCTCCATGGGGGGCAATGTCCGGGTGGGGTTAGAGGACTCGTTGTGGTTGCGCCGTGGCGAACTGGCAAAAACCAATGCCGAACAGGTCTATCAGGTTCGTAAAACCATTGAAGGTCTGGGGCTGGAAATCGCCACACCGGACGAGGCACGCGCCATCCTTGAATTAAAAGGTAAAGA
>SBGI01000236.1 GCA_006227015.1 Gammaproteobacteria bacterium | reverse complement strand
TTAGAGGGCCATTTGCCGTTATCGTTCACGGGGAACGGTACTAAATGGGTGGCCTCTTGGGGGTAACGGGCGGCCGAACATGAAAGCGCGGCCATTACTAAGCCCGATACGACCCTGGCAGTACCAGCGAACGGCCATGGGATAGATCAGGTGTTCCTGCTCGAAAACGCGTTCTGCCAGGGTTTCGGCAGTGTCGTCTTCCAGAATGGGCACTTCTGCATGAATAATGGCGGGGCCGCCATCCAGTTCGCTGGTGACAAAATGTACGGTGGCTCCGGCTACGGTATCTCCGGCATCCAGCGCGCGCTGGTGGGTGTGCAGCCCAGGGTACTTGGGTAGCAGAGAGGGGTGAATATTCATCATGCGGCCTTCGAATTTGGCAACAAACTCCGGAGTGAGAATACGCATGAAACCGCACAGCAGTACCAGGTTGGGTTTGTACTTCTCCACAACTTCAGCCAGTGAGGCGTCGAAGCTTTCCCTGTCAGGAAACTCGCGGTGGTTCACTACATGGGTTGGTATACCGGCTTTCTCTGCCTTTTGCAGTCCCGGTGCATCGGGATTGTTACTGATAACGGCGACAATCTCACCGTCGACAACGCGCATATGGACCGCGTCGATCATCGATTGCAGGTTGCTGCCCTTGCCGGAGATCAGCACCACAATGCGGGGTTGATGGGGTTTTTGCATAGCTTATAAACCTTTCAGTTCTACACGTTCATCGCCGGGTTCCGCGTGGGCGATATGACCAATAATGAAAGCATCTTCACCAGCGACATGGAGGGTGTCCAGGGCAGTCTGGGCAGCATTTTCAGGCACGCAGACCACCATGCCGACGCCACAGTTAAAGGTGCGGTGCATTTCCAGCGGATCGACATTGCCCTGTTGCTGCAGCCACTGGAAGACCACGGGCTTCTGCCAACTGTTGATGTCAATGACGGCTTTGGCACTCTCCGGCAATACACGGGGAATGTTTTCCAGCAAGCCGCCACCGGTGATATGAGAGATGGCGTGGACTGGCACGTGGGCGTGCTCAACCAGGCCAAGAATGGATTTGACGTAAATACGTGTCGGTGTGAGCAGCAGTTCGCTGAGCGGTTTGCCGTCGAGCATTTCGGTGCTGGCATCGGTGCCGGATACATCGAGGATTTTGCGGATCAGTGAATAGCCGTTGGAATGGGGGCCGGAGGAGGCTATGCCGATCAGGGTGTCGCCCACATGCACGCTGCTGCCGTCTATCAATCCTTCTTTCTCGACAATGCCCACACAGAAACCGGCCAGGTCGTAATCTTCGCCTTCGTACATGCCGGGCATTTCTGCTGTTTCACCACCCACCAGAGAGCAGCCAGCCTGGCTGCAGCCCTCACCAATCCCGGTGACAACTGCTGCAGCGGTTTCCACATTGAGCTTGCCGGTGGCGTAGTAGTCGAGGAAGAACAGGGGTTCTGCGCCACATACAACGAGGTCATTGACACACATGGCCACCAGATCGATGCCGATGGTGTCGTGGATGCCCAGCGTCATGGCCAGCTTGAGTTTAGTGCCGACGCCGTCTGTGCCGGATACCAGCACCGGTTCCTTGTAGCCACTTGGCAAACTGAAGAGCGCGCCAAAGCCTCCCAAACCTGCCAGCACTTCCGGTCGGCGGGTGCGTTTGGCCACCTGCTTGATGCGTTCGACCAGCGCGTTGCCTGCGTCGATGTCGACACCTGCGTCCTTGTAGCTGAGGGATGGTTGCTTGGGATTGCTCATAGGAGGTGCCTTGGTTGTGAGACGGATTTAACAAAGGTCGGCTATTTTATATGAAAAGGCAAAATCTGGCAGCGCGAGAATGTGTCTATTTGTCGCTGGCTGTTACAATCGCCCCCATGAAACAAACCCGGCAGTTAATCCTTTCTTTATTCCTGGCGATGCTAAGCCTGACTCTAAGTGGTGTGGCCGGTGCTGCGCAGGAGACCCGGCTTTATCAAGCGCAGGTTCCGGTAGCCGACCAGGGGGAAGCCGAGCGCGCCCGGGCCATCCGTTCCGGCCTGGGGCAGGTGCTGGTGAAGGTCACGGGAAACAGCCAGGTATTATCGAATCCGGCCATAAGCCAATCCCTTTCTCGCGCTGAAAACCTGATTACCGAGTACGGTTATGTGAGTTACAACCAGCCGGAGGTTGCGAGTGAACCGGGTCTGGCGCTGACTATTCAATATTCCCAGGCGGCCGTTGACCGCCTGGTGCGAAGCCAACACCTGCAGATCTGGCCCTCCGATCGACCGGAATTGCTGGTGTGGATGGTGGTCGACACGCTGGAGCAGGGGCGACAATTTGTCTCTGTTGATGAGCAGCCAGTGCTGTTGTCCATACTTAGCAATGCCATGAAAGTCCGCGCCGCGCCGTTGATGGTCCCGTTACTGGATCTCGCCGATCGTTCGCAGCTGACGGAAGAAGATGTCTGGAATTTTAGCGCCGGCCAGTTGGCTGACGTAGCCCGGCGCTACAATAGCGATACCTGGATGGCCGTGCGTCTCTACCAGGGGTCCAATGGCCAGTGGCGTGGCGCACGGCTGCTGAAAACACCGGATGGCGAGGATCTGAGCAGTGTGGTGGCAGACACTGCACAGCTGTTAATCAGCCAGCTGGTGGATGAGGCGGTAGATCGCATAGCCACTCAGTATGCCTTCATACCCCAATCCAACGCCCAGCAATTGACCCTGAATATTGAACAGGTGACCAATTTTCAGTCCTTCAGCGATGTGACGGCTTACCTGGAGTCCCTGGAGCTGGTGCGCAAGGTGATTGTCGACTACGTGGAAGGGGATCGGTTGGGTTTGCGCCTGGATGTGGAAGGTGACATATCCCTGCTGTTGGACACCCTGCGCCGCGACAGCCGTTTATCTGAACAACCCACCACCGATTTTCCCGGCGCAGGTCCCAGTGCTTACCTGTTCCGCTGGAGCGGGCGTTAGGGACCGACACGTGCCCCGACAGCTCAGCCTGCAAATCAAGCTTAACGACGATGCGACCTTCGAGAACTTTCTGGTTCCCAAGGGTGACAGCAAGCATTTGCTGTTAACCCTGTTGCGTGACTCATGGCCACACAGCGAGGAACCGTCTGTCTACCTTTGGGGCCGACAGGGAAGCGGTGTTTCCCACCTGCTGCAGGCCAGTTGTCATCAGGCTGCGGCCAACGGTTTACCAGTTCAGTATCTGCCCCTCAGTGAACTGATGACCTACCCCCCGCAAGAGGTCCTCGCCGAACTTGAGCGCCTGCCTCTGGTGGCAATTGATGATGTTCAGGCCATTGCCGACAGGGATGACTGGCAGGAGGCGTTGTTTAATCTTTACAACCGCATGCGGGATGCGGGCAGCCACCTGCTAATGGGTGGTGATGTTTCTCCCCGGGAGTTGCCACTGACACTGTCGGACCTCACCTCCCGCATTGGCTGGGGGCCGGTATTTCAGCTTGAAGCGCCCAATGATGTGCAGCGGGAAGAAATTCTTAAATTTCGTGCCGGTCGACGCGGTATGACCATGGAGGACGAGGTGGCTCGCTACCTGGTAAATCGCGCAGCGCGGGACCTGCACGGTCTGATGGACTGCCTGGACATTCTGGAAAAAACGTCATTGGAAGCAAAGCGCCGCCTTAGCATCCCTTTTGTCAAACAGGTATTCGGCTGGTAGCCCGTCACACACCTAGCCGCTGATGGCCTTGATTTCCAGATAATCCTCAAATCCCAGCCTGCCCCACTCGCGGCCATTGCCGGATTGTTTATATCCGCCGAACGGTGCGTCGTAGCCGTGGGGAGCGCCATTGATTCTGACCATCCCGGCCCGCAAGCGCCGGGCAACGCGGCGACCGCGCTTCGGGTCGCCGGTCTGGATATAGGCTGCAAGCCCGTAGGGCGTATCATTGGCGATGGCAATGGCCTCGTCTTCATCGCCGTAGGGAATCATGACCAGCACTGGACCGAATACCTCTTCACGGGCGATGGTCATCCGGTTGCTGACATCGGCAAATATGGTTGGTCGTACAAAGTGACCGGTTTCAAACCCTTCAGGTTTCCCCAAACCGCCGACGATCAATCGCGCCCCCTCATTGAGCGCTGTCTGAATCAAATCCTGAACTTTATCGAACTGCTCGCGACTGGAGAGGGGGCCGATATGTGGACCCTCTTCATGGGGCAAACCGACAGTAACAGCTGCTGCCGCTTTGGCGGCAATGGCGACAGCCTGCTCGTAGTGTTCTGCGGGAACCAGCATACGGGTGGGCGCATTGCAGGACTGCCCGGTATTTTCCATGCACCAGGCGACGCCACGGGTAACGGCCTGTTCAAAATCGGCATCGTCCAGCAACAGATTGGGGGATTTACCACCCAGCTCCTGCGCCACGCGCTTGACACTGTCGGCAGCGACTTTGGCAACCGCAACGCCCGCCCTTGTGGAACCGGTAAAGGACACCATGTCGATATCCGGGTGTTCCGCCAACCCCTGGCCAATCACCGTGCCGGCGCCATTGACCAGGTTAAAGACCCCCGGGGGATATCCCGCCTCGTGAATCATTTCCGCAAACAGGTGGGCGCTCAGCGGTGCAATCTCGCTGGGTTTTAATACCATGGTGCAGCCGGTGGCCAGCGCCGGAGCGACCTTGCAGGCAATCTGGTTGATGGGCCAGTTCCAGGGCGTAATCAGTCCGCATACACCGATGGGCTCCCGCACTACCAGTGTCTTGCCCAGTGGTT
>SBGI01000214.1 GCA_006227015.1 Gammaproteobacteria bacterium | reverse complement strand
CTGCTCGATAGCCTCGGCGAGATTGAGTTTGAAGTGGATGAAATCCAGTTCATTCCCCAGAGCTACACCACCCTGAGCGGTGACGACGTGGCGCTGTTTGAGAAGTTTCTGGGCATGCTCAACGAATTGGACGATGTGCAGCAGGTCTACCACAATGTGGAGCCATCCTGACCTGAGATAAGCGTCAATCCGTCAGTCCTGTGGGCGCAGTATTTTGATACGCGCCCCAGTGACTGGGTTACACTGGGCCATGGCCATTGAAACCCTTTTATTAACAACCACTGCTATTACCACGTTCTTAGGGAATCAGGCCCTGACCAACGCCAGCGGCTTTTTCTTTGAGAACGGTGGCCACCTGTTTCTGGTTACCAGCCGCCACGTTTTTATCGACAAAGCCAGCTCACACTTCCCTGATCGGATCGTCATTGAACTCCATACCGATCAGGAGAATGCAACACGCTCGGTCAAATTCTCCATCCCCCTGTATCGAGACAAAAGTGCATTGTGGCGACAGGGCGTTGATGCGGCAGGTGAAATTGATGTCGCCGTGATAGAAATTGATCGAGAGGCCCTTCCGACGGAAGCGTTCTACGCCACCTTCACCCCCGAGCATTTGCACGAAGCCCTTGAGACCATTGAGATTGGAACACCCATGCTTGTGGTCGGATTTCCCCTTGGCTTCCATGACACCTTGCATCACCTGCCTGTGGCGCGCCACGCCATCAATGCTTCTTCCTTTGCCTTGCGTTTTCAGGGTCAGGGCTACTTTCTGACAGATGCCCGCACCCACCGTGGAGCCAGCGGGGCTGCCGTGGTGATGCGCTCACCGGAACAGGGAACAGAGCTTCCCTGGAAATTGATGGGTATTCACTCTGCAAGGCTGGACGTCACACGGGATACACAACTCGATGAGGCCTTGGGATTAAACTGCGCCTGGTTTGCCGATATTCTGCTGATACTGACCAGCTAACGCCGCAAATCACCGGCAGTAAAAAGCAGAGCAAGAATAAGTGTCGCTTTTTGCCGTCCGAGTGATTGGCCTTGTTAGAGGCTTATTTCATGAGGCTCCTGTCCGGCATTTCATCGAGCAATTTTTGTAGCCAAAGGGAGAAGGAGTCCGGCGCCCTTGCCTCCGGGTGAGATTGATACAGCGCTGCTGCGCGACGATATTCCTCAAGTTCTCTTATCTCGACCAATATCTGGGGAAAGCGTTTCGCCTGCTGTTGTGACGTGGCAAATATCAGGTTTGATGGATCCACTCGCCCAAGCGTGATGGCAGTGCTGACCCGACGACTGCATCGGCAAGCATTGTCTGGATTGATTAGTCCACATTGATTCGTCATGAACGAGAGGATATTCGCTCGCGCACGGGAAAGCTGCTTGCGAAAGGTGGCGGGCGTTATTTGAAGCGCATCGGCCGACTGGATGTGATCAAGCTCCATGATCTCACCCAGGATATACGCCAGGCGGTGTTTGCGATCGAGGCATTGCAGCATTGCCAGGGTGCAACCAATCTTCACTTCCTCCAGCAACAGCTTTTGCTCGACTTCTTCTTCTACGCTCAATAGGGAATCAGACAATCCATGGGCCAGGTCTTCAGCGAACTGTTCAAAGCTCAGTGATTGTTGCTCCATGCGCTTTTTCCGCAGCGTAAGCAACGCGTTGCACGCAACACGATAGACCCATGTTCGGAAGCCGCTTTCGCCCCGGAAACTGTCTAAGCTGGTAATGACTCGAATGAGAATTTCCTGGCTGGCATCCTCCGCGTCCTGTGGATGCCACAGGAAACGGAGAGCCAAATTGTAGATGTCCTGCTGCACGGTGCGGACCACAGACTCAAGCGCAATAGGATCTCCGGACCTGGCAAGAGCAACTTCATCCTCAAGGGTGTGTGAAACACCAGAATCTGTGTTCTCATCCATGACGTTCAAGTATCCGCTTCAGGTTTTGGAGTTCTTCTGCAAGGATGCGAGACTGCTCTTTCAGTGTGCCTTCAAGTTGCTCAAGTGGCACTGGCGGTGGTGTTAAGACGAAGGTGTAAACGCAATGCTCCGGGTCGAGCTCCACGACCCGCGAAAACGCTGTTGCAACACTGCCATCGGGAAAGCTCATAAACCAGTCCACAGTTCCGTGTTCCTCTGATGACCGCACGATGAAACCAATCTCTATCTCACCATTCGGTGTTCGCATTACCGCCTTTCCGTCTGTAACTGATGCAAATGCATTCGTCCACTGCGGTAAGTGCATAGTGTCTGCAATGTAAGAAAAAGCCAGTTTCTGGGTGGTATGCAAATCAACGCCCTGCACATCAAACTTCTTCATAATCTTATTTCCTCTCATGTTAGGTTGGGAGTCGAAAATCTCGGGCTCCATACCTTTAGACTTTCTGAGAGAGTTCGGTGTGACAAAACAGCCCCTTAAGGTGATTGGCTGGCCCTCCAACACCTAAATAGGGGGCACAAATAAGCAAGCGATAATAGCGAAGCAGCCTGCGTGTTTGTGTCCCAGCCCGCTCTACGCTAACTGGTATCGAGCATAGTTGGATGGTCGGATTACGAAAGGTAACCCGACACTTCCATGGGTGTCGCCGCTATAACGACAGCTAATTAAGCCCAACTTGCTGCTTTTTCCGGAATGTCCACATCATTAATACTGTGCTGTATCAACGAATTTTCCTTAACCTGAATAATGATATAAACCAAAACGTTGTCAGAGTTATTGCGCCAAATTCGTTCTCCCCCTGGGGCGATACGTACAATACTCCCCTCTTGCACATCTAAAATGTCGCCATCAATTTGAATCTGTCCTTTTCCCTGAATAAAGATGTACACCTCTTCGTTCTGTTTATGGTTGTGATACACCGGCATTCCTGCGCCAGGCAACATGGAGTTAATGGACATTTCGCATCCGGTAAGACCAAGCAGATCTTTAACGAACAGTTTGCCTGGAATCTCCAGCCCCGGTAATTCAACGGTATAGTCCGGCCATTGAGCACAAGGGCCAGTGTCAATCATTGCGTAGTTAAGTCCGGTTTTTGCCTTATTCATAACGGTTCCTTTTGTATCTACCTACTAGTTGATAGGCTGTTGGTTTAAAAAAATCGCCTCAAAACAGAGGCGGTTAGAAATACGAAGTCTTACTTAACCTAATGTACTGACTAGGCCTTCGACACTGTGTTCAAAGAACGCTTTATCTTCGCTCCCGCGAGAAACCACCAAAGCGCCCTGCAGTGCTGCAATCATAAGCTTGGCCTGTTTAGCGGCAGGCAAAGCAAAATGAAACTCGCCACTTGCCTGGCCCTTTAACAGAGTTTGTTCAAGCCAGCTCTGCTGATACTCAAAAAAACGGGACAACGGCTGTTGCATCGCTGGCTCCAGCGTCAACGCTTCAGCGGCTAACATGCCGCCCAAACATAGACGGTCACTGCTGAGCGTATGACGATACAGATCAATGTAACCCTCTACCTTTTTTTTGGCCGGTAATGCGTCGCTATCCAGTCCGCGCAGGTAATCAATAAGCTGCTCGGTGTAGTGCTCTAGCATGCGCACCACAAGGTCAGACTTTGTCGCGAAGTGGTGATGCAAGCTTGGCTTGGATACACCAACCTCTTTTGCTATATCTGCATAGCTAAAACCGTTAACGCCGCGTTGTTGAACTAAGCGTTTGGCGACTTCTAATATCGAATCCTTCATATCCATGCCTGCGAATCTACCTACCAATAGGTAGTCTGTCAACTATCTATTAAATGATGTGTTTGATTCGATGCGATTCAAAGCTTGTTTTTTCGTTACTTATCTAAATGAAGCGAGTAGAGGAAACCGATTGAACAAACGGAAAGGCTTGGGTCAAAGGCGGTCTGGAGAAAAAACCTAATGCGAGAATCTCACGACTGAAACTATTTCTTATTTTGTAGGGAAATGATGCCTAACGCTTCGGCTTGCGTCGGACCGAAGCGCCCATTGGTGCGTCCGCTAACAGTCAGTTATTCTATGATGGCAGCTCACTCTGGCAGCCCCGTGAAATTTGGTAATTCCTCTAACGCTCTATCCCAAACGGCTTTGCTAGAGGTAAAGATATGAGCAGCTGGCAGCATAGGAACCTCCGTGTCCAAACAACCAGCGGGAATAACGAGCAAATCTGCGACTTGAGTGCTTGGCAATGCTGATCCACACAACTTACAAAAGCTTTTGTTGTGGCGAGTCCCAGGGAGCGTAAAGGTAGCCACCGCTTCTGAACCAGCCAGCCAGGTCAATTTAGCTGACTGCGAAAATAAATTCGCTGCATGAGCAGACCCCGTATCTTTTTGGCAATACTGGCAGTGACACAGGTAAAAGCTGTCGAACTCTCCTTGTACTTCAAATTTTGCAGTACCACACAGACAAGAACCAAAGTGATCAGACATCGAATTTCCTTCTATAGCCCGCAGGTGAAGCACACTTAATACTTGTAACAGGGGCCCTGTAAAACCAGTAGGCTTTTCATAGTCCTGTTGTTTGCACTGGTTAACTTTATTGCTCGAATAAAAGTGTAGTGCTGTCATCCCAGATTATGGAATTGATGACCCACTGCTTTTCAGGTTTATAGAATACACACATATAACGCGCAGCATGTTTTTGGAATTTAATAACGTATGTGTGTTGAATAAAACTGAGACCTGCAGTTTTTGTACGAACAAAGTCTGAACCAAGAAAATTACCGAAACGACCTTTTACCATTTCTAGTTGGCTGGT
>SBGI01000252.1 GCA_006227015.1 Gammaproteobacteria bacterium | reverse complement strand
AGTGTCAAAGCGGTGGCGCGGGCCGGCGCGGGTGTTAACAATATCCCGGTGGCCGACTATACCCGTCGGGGCATAGTGGTGTTCAACACCCCCGGAGCCAATGCCAATGCGGTAAAGGAGTTGGTCGCCTCTGCCCTGTTCATGGCCAGCCGGGATATTTTTGGCGGTATGAGTTATGTTCAGGGTCTGACCCATATAACTGATGCCTCAGAGATGTCCAAGCTCCTGGAAAAGGAGAAAAAACAGTTTGCCGGCTGTGAGGTGGCGGGCAAGCGGCTGGGCGTGGTTGGGCTTGGTGCGATCGGCGCATTGGTCGCCAATATGGCGGTTGAGCTGGGCATGGAAGTTCTGGGCTATGATCCGGCCATTTCCGTGGAAGCCGCATGGCGTTTATCCCGGCGGGTTCAGAAGGTGGAAAACCTCCAGAGTCTGCTGGCCCAGTCGGATTTCATCACCCTGCATGTACCGGCGATCCAGGCCACTCAGCATATGATCAACAGCGAGACACTGCGCTGCGCCAAGCCATCGGCCATATTGCTGAACTTTGCCCGTGAGGAAGTCGTGGATATGGATGCGGTAATCGCCGCTCTGGATGGAAAACGGCTGGCCAAGTACGTCACCGACTTTCCGGTACCGGAATTACTTGGACGTCAGGATGTACTGTTGATGCCGCACATCGGCGCCAGTACGGAAGAAGCCGAGGAAAACTGTGCGGTAATGGCAGCAGATCAGCTGATGGATTATCTGGAAAACGGCAATATCCGCAATTCCGTCAATTTCCCATCGGCAAGAATGGACCGCAACGGAGGGCACCGCCTTACTTTTTGCAATGAAAATGTTCCCGGTGTTCTGGGTCACGTACTGTCACTGCTGGCGGATCGCGGTATCAACGTAATCGATATGATGAATCAGAGTCGCGCGGATATCGCTTACAACATCATTGATGTGGCAGCTGAACCTGGAGAGGAATTGTTGGCGGCAGTTCGTGCCGTGGAAGGCGTCGTCAGGGTGCAAGCGCTTTAAGGGGATTGAGGGGGACTGCATTGGCAAGCCCCCCCTTTCAGAACTCGAGTTGCTCTGTATCCTGTTCCAGGTCAAGCAATAGGTCCGGAACGTCTTCGAGACGTTCACGTTTCACTAGCTCATGCAGCCTGCGGACCTTGTTTTCCAGTTCTGTGAGTTGGAAGACCCCGGCGATCCCCAACAATTGGTGGATGCTCTCTCTCAGGTCCTGAAGATCATTACGGGCCAACGATTCCCTGGCGTTCTGCAGTAACTCATTAACTTCCTGGCGAAATAGATCTGGCGAGATATCGCCAGTTACTTCTGCAGGGGGCAGCGGGTTGCTTGGGGGCTGGAGGTGTAGTAACTCACAGATACTGGTCAGTAACTGATTTTCGTTGAGAGGCTTCAACAGCAGACCATTTGCCCCGGCATCAAACAGGGATTGTTCTTCCTGTTGCAGGATATCTGCGGTCAGTGCGATTGCCGGGATATTGGCGTTGATGTTGTCGCTGCGGCGCAGAGTGGTGAGGGTTTCGATGCCATTTTTCTGGGGCATGTGCACATCGATCAACAGCAGATCAAAACGGTCCTGTTGGCAGGCGGCAAGCGCTTCCACGCCATTGCTGGCCAGAGTGCAGTAGGCGCCGAGTCTGCCGAGCAGAGTGTCGAGCAACAGCCGGGTGAATTGATTGTCCTCTGCGATCAGAATGTTGATGCCGTCAAGAACCTGTGCTGTGTCAAAGTCATCAATGACTGGCAACTGATGTGTAATCGTTTCTCCCAGCGCACGGTGTAATTCCGCCAGGGAGGGAGGCAGGGCCAGGAAATCGATTGGTTGCAGTGCAGCGCGCTCCTTGGCATTGAACTGTTGGTAAAAATTGAATTGCGTCGATAGCAGCACCAGTTTGGCGGCGGTGACTCCTCTCAGCTTCAGTATCAGGGATGCAAGGTCGACTCCCGGAGATAATAGCGGCGATACACAGAGAATTACCCGGTCATTTTGGCTCAGATGAGAGGAAACATCCGCTATTTTGTCGAGCGTCACCAGGGCGGGGTTGCTGATACCAAAACGCTCCATGGCATGAATCAGGGAGTTATCGATAAATTCGTTGCAACTGGAGATGACCAACCGAAAGGGTTGCAATCTCCAGCTGTGATCCGGTAAGGCCATTGACAGGGGCAGCTGGATCACAAATGTGGAACCTTGACCCTCATGACTGTAGAGCCGGATATCACCATCCATCAGATCCACCAGGCTTTTGACGATGGACAGTCCAAGACCGGTACCGCCAAAGCGCCTGGAGATAGACGTATCAGCCTGGGCAAAGGCGTTGAATAACTGATCCTGGGCAGTTTCAGGAATACCGATGCCTGTGTCCCGTATTTCAATGATGACAGCTTGAACATCATTGGTTTTCAGGGAGAGAAACACCCCTCCTTTTTCTGTGAACTTTATGGCATTGGAGATCAGGTTACTGAGAATTTGTTGAATGCGAATGGAGTCGCCGATGCGATCCAGCAACAGGTCCGGAGCATAGTCGACACCCAGACAAAGTCCTTTGTGCTGCGCCTGGGGTCCAAACATGGCAATAACCTGCTCTACGCATTCAGCCAGATCCAGGGGCTGTTGGGTCAGCACCACGGTATTCGACTGCAGCTTTGAGAATGCCAGGATATCGTCGATCAGGGTCAGGAGCTGCAATGCTGCCTGATCAATAATCTGGCAGTACTGCCGATCGCTTTCCGACAGCTTGGCGACATCCAGTAATCGCACAAAGCCCTGTATTGAGGTAATCGGGGTCCGCAGTTCGTGGCTCATGCGAGCCAGAAAATCACTTTTTGACTGGTTGGCGCTCTCGGCAGCCTGCTTGGAAAGCTCAAGTTCCTGATTCTTGAGTTGCAGATTTTCCAGGGTTTCCTGTAGCTGTCTGGTCGCCAGGCGAATACGGTGCTCGAGGGTTTCCCTGCCTTCAGCCACTGATTCGGCCAGCTGGTTAATCCCCTTCGCCAGTATTCCCAACTCATCGTTTGTTCCGGTCTCAGCCCGAACACCGAGATTGCCGGCAGCCATCAGCTTGATGGTTTCTGTAAGCTTTCGTATAGGCGAAATGAGGGCCAGGCCGAGATAGTAGGTAAAGATAGCCGCGATCAACATGCCGATCAGGAATAGCAGCGCTGATGTGAGCAGAATGCTTTCCTGCTCTTTCATCAGACTGGTGCGGTCAAGGGCGAGAACTACCCAGCCCACCAGCTCCTGGTCACTTCCATCCGGTGCCAGTTCCTCCTGATAGTCGTTGAAGTCGACCCCTGATAGGTAAACGGGTTTCTTGAAGATAACGAAGTGCGCTGTTTGCAAAGGGTGCTGTTCAGGCAGGTCAGCAGGAAGTTGCTCGGCAAGACTGCCTGTGCTGAGCACCGGTGAGCCATCTCTGTCCAGAAAAGCTATGCCTGCCACATCCTGTATTCTCATCGCAGATGACGCTGTATCTGTCAGTAGCTTCATATTCCTCGAATACAGGGAAAGGTCGGAAATGGTGGCCAGGTAGCTTGAGGATGCATCCCCAAGGCGCATCAGATTTTGTGACAAGTCATTGCGCCGCGCCTCTACGGTGTAGAGTGTCAGTAGCATGGTGATCAGAAGCAGTGGTAACAGGGCGACCGCGAGAAACCGATGCTGGATGGAATTGCTGAACAGGCGGATCATGGCACTGCCTGCTCCTGCTGTTCAATGGCACGGTAAAGCTGGTTTTCCGCTGGCAGGTTGATATTCAGTGACCGTGCCACCGCCGGGTTTGTACTGATGGTGAAATATTTGGGGTATTGCTCCTGTGCGCCACGCTGGTCGGGGTTGCTCAGCCAGTTTCGTACGAATTCGCCGGCCTGTTTGCCGATATCCTCCGGGGCAGAATAGATCGAGGCCAGCGCGCCGGCATTGGTGTAGGCCTTGGAGAAGCCGATAACGGGAACTTTTTGCTGGAAGCTGAGGTGCAAAATCCACTTGGCGATGGCCCGGTTGAGTATGGCCTGATCGGGCAGGGCAATGAACACATCAGCCTGTTTGACCAGAGGGCGGAGAATAGCGAGAGGATTGTCCTCATGATTCAGGTACGCCTGTTCCAGGGTGATACCCCTGGCATTGGTCAATGCCTTCAGGTCGGCTTCGCTCTCTCTGGAGATCGGGCCGAATACTGTGCCAAAGCGGGTGGCCCGGGGCTCAAGCAGGGCCGCGAGAGAAACGACGCGGTTTAATGGTTGATCAAGATAGATAACTGAAAGGGACCGCTGGTTGGTATTCAGGGCTGGAATCTGGAGTGCGTCATAGGCATTTTTTGGAATAAAAATACTGAGCAGCGGTATGCTGCCACCTTGATCAAGTGCCATGCGTGTCGCCTTGCTGCCTATCGCAACAATCAACTGGTGTGGCTGGCCGAGTACGGCGGGGAGGTTCTGTTGCCCGAGTGTGGCCAGCTCAACAGAGTCCTTTGCCGGAGACAAATGTGCGCGTAACGCTTCGGCGGTTTCACGGTAATAGGGGGCATCGCTGGAAAGCAGCAGCAACACAGCTGCCCGTGCCGGGCTGGCTAGCAGCAATGAAAAACAGATCGCGCCGATAACGGGCGTTATTCGGAAAAGTCTTTTCCTGACTGGTATGTTCAATGGCCTTCCCTGGGCTTTATGTGTATTTTGGAATACGCGGTCAATTATATATCGTGTGTCAGTTAAAAATGGTTAG
>SBGI01000182.1 GCA_006227015.1 Gammaproteobacteria bacterium | reverse complement strand
GACTTTCCCCTGCGTGTCCCTATGGCATACCTGCATAAGATCGAGAAAGGTAATCCTCACGACCCACTACTGCGCCAGGTGCTGCCCCTCGGCACCGAGCTACTGGCCACGCCGGGGTATAACAACGACCCGCTGGAAGAGTTGAATGCCAACCCGGTGCCCGGCCTGGTACACAAATATCACGGCAGGGTGCTGCTGATCGTCAGCCCCAACTGCGCCGTCAACTGTCGCTACTGTTTCCGTCGTCACTTTCCCTATGGGGACAACAAACCCGGCCGCAGCGAGTGGCAGCAGGCGCTGGACTATATTGCCGCTGACCCATCTATCAGCGAAGTGATCTTCAGCGGCGGCGACCCCCTAGCAGCCAGTGACCGCCAACTTGAATGGCTGACATCACAACTGCATGAAATTGACCATGTAAAACGCTTGCGCATTCACACCCGCTTGCCAGTGGTCATCCCCGACCGGATTACTGACCACCTATTGCAATGGCTGGGTGATACCCGCCTATTCACGTCACTCGTGATTCACAGCAACCATGCCAACGAACTCGACAAGAATGTCCGTAACGCACTGGCTCGCCTGCGCAGCACTGGGACCACATTACTTAACCAAACGGTGCTGCTGGCAGGTATCAATGACGCCTCCGAAATACTTGCCCGGCTCTCTGAGCGACTGTTCGAAGGTGGCGTGCTACCTTACTACCTCCATCAACTGGATCATATCGCCGGTGCCGCACATTTCGCTGTGCCCGATGAACGCGCCCGTTCGTTACACCAGGAATTGCTCGCCATCCTGCCCGGCTATCTGGTACCAAGACTGGTAAGAGAACTGCCTGGGATCCCGTATAAAATGCCTCTGAACTCGCTGCAAACAACAAAATAAGCGTGACGCATATCACATAAGTAGCGCTAACCAGAGAGAATTTCGACACCAACTCTCGAGACCAAGCAACGACAACTGTAATCTGGGGGTTGCATTACCCTATAATGTGCAGCCACGAAGCCTGCACCAAAAGACCTTTATTGAGGGATCGATCCAAGATGTCATCAGACAAAGCCCTGACACTTCTGCTGGTTCACGATAGCTTTGAAGAAGCCAACCGCATTGTCAGCCTGTTACGGAATGCCAACTACCGCGTTGAATCCAAGCATGTCGATCAGGAAGAGGTCCTCTCAAAGTTGTTGCAGGACAAGCCCTGGGACCTGATTATCGGGCAGTTTGGCGGCACCAAAACCCCGGTCAAAACCATTTTTTCACTGTTGCGTCGGCTGAATACTGATACCCCTACCATACTGATTTCTGACGAGTACAACCCCCAGTCTATTGTGGAGGGCATTCGTCTGGGTGCAGAAGATGTCATTCCCATGGATGAGGACCAGCACCTGCTGCACGTGCTCAACCGTACCCTTTTCAACCTTGAACAGCGCCGCCAGCTGCGCCATTGCCGACGCAAGTATGCAGAATCAGAAGGCCGCTGTGATCGACTGCTCAGCTCTTCCGTGGATGCCATCGCCATCGTCCAGGAAGGCACCTACCTGTTTACCAATGAAAGTTTCTCGCAGCTATTTGGACACTTGGACAGTGACAGCATGATCTGCTTGCCGGTGATCGACAGCATTGCCGCTGAGGATCAGGACAGACTCAAGGAATACCTGCGTCCCATTGGCGAAGAAGAAGACATCTTTGTCGAGAAGCTGACATTCACCGGCATGACCAATGACCGCATTCCCGTGCCCATTGAAGCGCGCATTGCCAAAGTCGACTACCAGGGAGAGCCCGCGCTGGAATTTCTGATCGCCAGCGACTTTCTCGATGGTGGTGTCAATGAGGCAACGAATCCACTTCTGGAAGACACCGATTCGGTCGGCATACAGCGCGACAAAGTGGTTGAAATGGTCAACAGCGCGATACGCCAGGCCGCCACTAAACACAACAGCGCTATCATGCTGTACATCACTCTGGATAACTATCCGAGCATTCTCGAAGAGATCGGCGTTCAGCAGACCGAACAATTGGTCACCCAGCTGGTCGACAAGATAAACGATGAAAATCCGGAAAACTTCCCCCTCAAGCGGTTCAAGGAAGATACTTTTGTCATGATCATGACAAACACGGGTACCGATGCTGGACTGCATTACGCCACCAACCTCTGCGAAACCGTCGCCGCCCATATTTTTCAACTGAATGACGTCACACGCACAGTGACAATGGGCATTGGAGCTTCGGTCATCAGTGAGACCGTGACCACGGCTGAAGGCTGCATCGACCGGGCTTTGTCGGCGCTGAACGATCTCTACAATGACAACAACGGCAACTTTGCCAACGGTGCCAGGCTCTACGAATCGGAAGTGGGCCACGAGTTTTGTGAGGAAGACCTGGACGAAGTTGCCAGGACCATGCTGGAAAGCAAACAATTCGAGCTGTTCTACCAGCCAATCATTCCACTGCAGAGCCAAGACGACGAATTTTACGAAGTACTCCTGCACACCAGGGAAAATGACAAAACGGCGGCATTACCAGAGAATTTTGTCGCTAAAGTGTTTAAAACCAAAATGGCCTCTGAAATTGACCGTTGGGTCATTCTCGAGGCCTTCAAGACGCTGTCGGAAAAAATCAAATCAGCACCCAAAACCCGACTGTTCATTAATATCAGTATTCAAACCATCTGTGATGACACCTTTATCACATGGCTGAAAGTCGCTCTGAAGGCGTCAAGCCTGTCACCGCGCCAGGTGATTTTTCAGCTTCGGGAAATTGATGTGGCACAGCAGTTTAACCGCTCGGTTGAGCTGATTGGCGAACTCAGCAAGATCAATGGAGATGTCGCCCTGTCGCACTTTGGCCTGGCCATTGAACCCATGACCCTGCTGCAAAAACTCTCGGTGAACTACGTCAAATTTGATAGCGTCATTATCGAAAGAGCCACCCAAGCAGATGGCGGCATGTCAGAGATTGAGGACCTTATAAGTCGGCTCAAGGAAGATGAGAAAGAACAGATTATTGTGCCATTTGTGGAAAGCGCCGATATGATTCCCGCCCTCTGGACCTGTGGCGTTCACTATATACAGGGGCATTTCCTGCAACCCCCTTCAAGACGAATGGATTATGACTTTAACGACGAAGAGTCATAAAACGTCATAACCCGCCAGTGACAGGTTATGACTGCGTCCAGAACAACGTATCCCGGTCACTCAAGCCCATCAGGTAAAGAATCCCGTCCAGACCCAGTTTGGAGATTGACTGCTTGGCATTGGCTTTCACCAGAGGTTTGGCACGGAACGCAATGCCCAATCCAGCAATACTCAGCATTGGCAAGTCATTGGCGCCATCTCCCACGGCGATAACCTGCTCCAGAGAAATATTTTCCCGGGCGGCGATATCTCTCAGCAATTGCGCTTTGCGTTGACCATCGACCACCTCACCACTGACGCGGCCAGTGACCTGACCTTCGACGATTTCCAGCTGATTGGCATAGACATAGTCAATACCCAGCTGCTCCTGGATACGCCGAGCAAAAAAATCAAAGCCCCCGGAAAGGATTGCCGTTTTGTACCCCAGGCGCCGCAGGTTGGAAATCAGCAGTTCAGCGCCCTCTGTCAGTTTCAGCCGGGCAGACACGGTATCCAGCACCGAGGCGTCCAGTCCCTGCAACAACCCCAAACGCTTCGAAAAACTGGCATTAAAGTCTAGCTCTCCGCGCATGGCTGCCTCGGTAATGGCGGCCACTTCGGCGCCGACCCCCGCTTCCAGGGCCAGCTCATCAATCACCTCCGCCTCGATAAGCGTGGAGTCCATATCAAAGACCACCAGGCGCCGGTTGCGGCGGTAAATATTGTCCTCCTGATAGGCGATATCAATATCCAGTTCAGTGGACAATTCCAGCAAGGAAGCCCTCAATGCGCCGAGGTCCTCGGGAACACCGCGTAGGGAAAACTCCACACAGGCCTTGGTATTGGCCTCCATGCGTTCCAGTGGCACGCGCCCCGAGAGGCGGGTTATTTTGTCGATGTTCAGGCCCTGGGAGACAGTGACAGCAGTGACACGGGCAATATGGTGGGCGGCAACTCTGCGCGCCAGCAGTGTCACGATATGCCGGGGCTTGCCCTGCTGGGCAACCCAGTGCTCATAACTGTCTGCTGAAATAGGTTGAAAGCGTACTTTCATATCCATGGCGTGTAGGCTGTAGAGAATTTCCTTTTGCACCTGCTCAGGGGACTGCCCGTCAGGAATTTTTGCCAGAATTCCAAGATTGAGGCTGTCGTGAATCACCGCCTGCCCAATGTCGAGAATGTCAGCACCGTGTTCATCCAGCACCCGGGAAACGGCACTGGTAATACCGGGTTTGTCCTCACCGGCTACATTGATCAGCAAAATCTCTCTCACATTGGCATCCATTATGGGTAAATCAGTCCACCATCAGTTGGGGCGGGTATTATAGGAGAGCAGCGGATAAGATAGAATGCGCCAGTCTTAATCATCACAGGGAATTGTCGCCCCATGGGCAAGTTAGCAAAATCATACGCAACTCTACTACCCGCTACTGCCCTCCTTGTGTCCATTCTGTTTGGCTCCGTCCTTATCTACGTGCTTTCCTTGCAACTGAATGATCTGGAGAAACAACAGGGACAACAACTGAGCCAAACCCTAGCATACCAACTCGCCAAAGCAGTGCGCGACCCGCTGATCCATCGTGACAAACTCAGCCTTCAGGTTGAACTGGATGAATTAATCACCCTTGAAGG
>SBGI01000072.1 GCA_006227015.1 Gammaproteobacteria bacterium | reverse complement strand
ACTCTGAATCCTATAGAACATATATAAGTAAGGGAGGATTCCATGTCTGACACTAATGTTCGCCCCGTCCCCGGCGATTTCGCCAGCGAAGCCCATATTGATAAAGAGACTTACCATGAAATGTATCGGAGCTCGATTGAAGAGCCCGAGGTTTTCTGGGCTGAACAGGCGAAGAAATTCATTGATTGGGAAAGCCCCTGGAGTGAGGTCAATACCTTTGATTTCATGACAGGTGAGGCGAGCTGGTTCACCGACGGCAAGCTGAATGTCACGGTGAATTGTATCGACCGCCACCTTGCCACCAAAGGTGATCAAACAGCGATTATCTGGGAGGGAGACCACCCTGAAGAGAGCGCATATATCACCTATAACGAACTGAGCGAACAGGTCAACAAACTGGCCAATGTGCTTAAGTCACGGGGTGTAAAGCGCGGTGATCGCGTCTGTATCTACATGCCAATGATTCCCGAAGCGGTTTACGCCATGCTTGCTTCCGCACGCATTGGTGCGGTGCATTCCGTCGTATTTGGCGGCTTTTCTCCGGATGCCCTGAAAGATCGTATTCTGGACTCTGATTGCCAGGTGGTGATTACTTCCGATGAAGGTTTGCGTGGTGGTAAAAAAGTCCCTCTGAAAGCCAATGCCGATGCGGCACTACGGCATTGCCCGAATGTTCACACCTGCATTGTCGTGGAACGAACCCGCGGACTGGTGGAATGGAATGCAAAACGCGACGTCTGGTACCACGAGGCCATTGCCGAAGCCAAGGATTACTGTCCTCCCGAGCACATGGATGCCGAGGACCCGTTGTTCATCCTTTATACCTCCGGTTCAACCGGCAAACCGAAAGGCGTGCTGCACACCACTGCCGGTTATCTGTTACAGGCGGCGATGACCCACAAATATGTCTTCGACTACAAGGAAGGCGATGTTTACTGGTGTACTGCTGATGTCGGCTGGGTCACAGGCCACAGCTACATTGTGTACGGCCCTCTATGTAACGGAGCCATTACCCTGATTTTTGAGGGAGTGCCAACCTATCCCGATGCCTCGCGTTTCTGGCAGGTAGTAGAAAAACACAAGGTTAATATTTTTTATACAGCGCCTACTGCCATCCGCTCTCTGATGGGTGCGGGCGATGAATTTGTCACAAACACCGATCGCAGCTCCCTAAAGCTGCTGGGCACAGTGGGTGAGCCCATTAACCCGGAAGCTTGGGAATGGTATTACAAGGTGGTGGGTGAGGAGCGTTGCCCTATCGTCGATACCTGGTGGCAGACAGAAACCGGCGCCCATATGTTGACCCCTTTGCCTGGGGCCATTGATATGAAACCCGGTTGTGCCACCGTGCCTTTCTTTGGCGTGCAGCCTGTGCTGCTGGATGGTGATGGCAAGGAAATTGAGGGCCCCGGTGAAGGTAATCTGGCCATCAAGGCTTCCTGGCCTTCCCAGATTCGTGGCGTTTATGGCGATATGGGCCGCTATCAGGAAACCTATTTCTCGGCCTTTAAAGGGTATTACTTTACCGGTGACGGTGCCCGTCGCGATGAAGATGGACACTACTGGATTACCGGCCGCGTCGATGATGTGCTGAATGTTTCCGGTCACCGCATGGGAACGGCCGAAGTGGAAAGTGCGCTGGTGCTGCACCCGAAAGTGGCAGAGGCTGCCGTGGTGGGTTGCCCGCACGATATCAAGGGCCAGGGTATCTATGCCTATGTCACCCTGATGTCTGGTGAGGAGCCCTCGGATGAACTCCGCAAGGAACTCATCACCATCTGTGTGAAGGAAATCGGCCCTATTGCCAAGCCGGACTATATCCACTGGGCGCCGGGTTTGCCGAAAACCCGTTCCGGCAAGATCATGCGCCGTATTCTGCGCAAGATCGCCGCTAATGAACTGGATAGCCTGGGTGATACATCCACGCTGGCCGATCCATCTGTGGTAGATGACCTGATTGAGAATCGACTGATCCGTTAGGTTCTGCTCAGTTTTTCTCCAACAAAAAAAGCCCGCAAAGCGGGCTTTTTTTGTTGTCTCTTTTTTATTGCCAGACTGTCTTAGAAGGCCAGGTTTTCATCCGGCAGTACCGTTTTGCCAATGCTGATGGCGACCTGGCTGCTGTCTTCCGCTGCCAGCAATTGCTCAATGTCTTTCAGTGTTAACAGCCCGCTCTGGGTATCCATATAGGCCACCACATTGGCGGCATTTCTGCTGGCGACCCAGAGTGCCCGGGCGGAGTCATTGCCCTGAAGAAGTTGTGACACGATGGTGGAGGCAAAGGCATCACCGGCCCCCGCGGTGCCTATCGGCGCTGTTTGTGCAGCGGGACAATACAGCAGCTGTTTGCCATCGAACAGGTAGGCGCCATTGCCACCATCGGTGAGGGAAAAGAAGCGTGGCCCGGTGCTACAGATCATCGACATGACATCGTTGAGGGGCAGCCAGTAATCGTTGACGTGCAGGCCGGATTGCATCAGCGGTGGTTTCACTTCGATGTCTGTCGCGAGCAGCGGTAGTTTGGTATTCAATCGGCGATGGGTCAGGGACAACAGGTCAATGGTTTCCTGCTTGTTGAGTGACAGATAATCAATATCTTCCGCCACACTCAGAAACTGCTCGATGGCCCCTTCATCTCTGCCCATGCAGGGATTCAGCGCCACCAGACAACCGGCACTTTTTGCCAGCTCCACAATGCGGGGCAGGGCATGGCGGGAGAGACTTGAAAGACAGCCCACGTAGACCATGCGGTAGCGATTAAAATCGATATGCTGTAATTGTCCCTCGATGCCACTGTTTTCACCGCGTTTTGTGAATATGGCGGCATTTTTGTCGTGGGAATAGACCAGAATTGAATTGCCGGTCTGCCAGTTTGGTTCGGTGAAAAAGTAGTCGACGCCCACTCCTTCGTCGATAAGGCGCTGGTGTATTTTTCGACCGTTCAGGTCGTCGCCAGCCAGTGCTAGTACATCCACGGCCAGCCCTTGCCGGGCCATGGAAACAGCGACGTTGGCTGCCCCGCCCCCCACATGGCTGGAAATGCTTTCCGCTTCCACTTTTCGACCCTGTTCCAGTAACAGGAAAGAGGTTTCCCCATTGTGCAGGGAGATGCGCTCGATTGCCTCCTGGGCTACGGCGACGATATTGTCGATGGTGACGGAACCGATAACCAGAATACGGCCGGCTGTCTCGGACACGGGTACCTCCTTGGAAAAACAGCTTGTACCTTCACTATAGAGGGATCGGGCTGAGCTGGCGATAGGTGGCAGCAAGTCTCTGGTAGGGGCAACCACTCTTTTACGGATAAAAAAATGCCCCGGATGACCGGGGCATGGAGAAGGTTTGGGTTTTCGCTTTTATAGCAATTTGGTGTTGTTTTATTTCACTTTAAAGCCGGTAATCAGCACGATGTCGTCGGTGCCGTAGTCATCAACATCCAGTGAGCCATCACTGCCGGAGTGCTGGATGGACAGCAGTGCAGACCGGCCGTCACCCAGGAAACCAAAGCCAGAGGGTTCGGCAGACTGATCCTTAACCGACAGCATTTTCACACAACCGTCGGTTTTGATATCTCGGTCCGCACCATCGGGCAGGCAGGCAAAAATATCGCCATTGCGATGGTCTTCGATGACATACAGGTTGCCGGTGATGGGCTGGAACGCCAGGTTGTCCACGGAATTAAAGTCTTCATCTCCCTCGACAAAGCGGTTCACCACCACACTGCGGGTATCGCTGTCGGCCAGCAGGGGATCGGCGTCAATGCCACAGATTACTTCGCCGTAGTTCTTGGCCCCTTCATTGCCGGTGTTGGTCCAGCAGAAACGCACGCCTTCACCCTCATAGGTGGGGTCCATGTGGAGATCTTCCGGGCGGTAGTAGCCGGTGGCACCTTCTGTATCTGCATCATCGCGGGCATTGGCGGCACTGACGGGAATCCATGCGGCATTGCCGATTTCACAGCCCTGTCCATATTGTTGCTGGTTATCCCGGCAGGAGACCTGCATGGCGTAAACGCTGCCTGAAGTGAAGGGGGATTCGGAAAGATCACCGATTTCACCGATTGCGGGAGTATTCGGAACAAACTTGAAGATGGCGCCGCCATCTGTGTCGTCCGACCCGCTGCCAGGGCGCAGTTCATCGCCGCCGATCACTACGCCTTCTGCCGTCACGGTCAGACCTTCCCAGGACATGGTGGGCAGGGCATCGCGCTTGGCAATATTGATAGCAGGGCTGTTGTTTTCATCCACAATCTCACCGGTGGCGCGATCTACAACCGTGTGATTGTCTGTGCTGAGCGGATAAATCAGTTCATAAGCCTGGCCGTCACCAGTTTCTTCGGTGGCCAGCACGGTGCCCCAAGCTGTGGTACGGATGCCATCACAACGGCTCATGCCGCGCAGAATGGTTTCTACAGCACCGGTTTCCAGGTCAATGCGCTGTACGGAGGGGTTGTACTTGGCAATGCCGGAAGGCAGGGTGGTGCCGAGGTTTTCACGGCCGCCCTCAATGCAGAAAATGGCGTGAGTGGGCGTTTCTTCATTGGGCCACAGGGCAAACATGTCGGCTTTGTCACCTGCTTCACGGGTCAGGATAGTTGCTTCCAGTCCTTCTGCCAGAAGGATCAGGTCATCGGCATTCTGTCCTGCCATCCGGCTGATGTGACCGTCATAAGAGTCCTGCAGGGGTTCGTCAAAGCCAAACAGTTTTTCGGATTGGGCATTCAGCAGGTGCTGAACTTTCATGCCAAAGTCC
>SBGI01000240.1 GCA_006227015.1 Gammaproteobacteria bacterium | reverse complement strand
CGTCATGCGGACATTCAGGAGAATCTTTATCAGGGCTTTATCGCAGCAAATGCAGATAAGATCTTTGAGTCGACCAATGCGGCTTAAGGTTTGAGTTGATCCGTATTTTGTATGGAACAAGCCACTTGCTTCGGGGTAATTAGTAAGTGGCTTGTTACTTCTGGTCGTAATTATTTTATGCTTGATGCCGCACTCTACGGAAAATTTGGAGCGCAGCTGTGCCTTGTTATGTTCCGACACCGTAACAGTCATAACCAACAACTTTTAGTAATGGCTCAAATTCCAAGGATTTAATGTCTTCAACTTTGTTCCAGTTTCTTTCTACTTCTTGGGGGTTAAGGCCACCCAACGTAAAAGCATTTGTTACTATGAACCCTGAGTGTTCGTCTTGTAACCCGTTAATATCTTCTACCGGCAAGTGACCTAAGTACAAATCTTGTTTTACAAACAATCCTACCGTAAGTTCTACCTCGACCTTATCATTATGCCCATTATCAAAAAGCACTTTTGTATCGCCAAAAATGGGTATTCGTTCGTGCTCTCCGGGATTGCTTGGAAATAAGCCCTCATTCCACTTTTTTTGCGCTGTTATTAAACATGATTCCAGTTCATTGCCCTCTACATCCCAAACAGGCTGCGTATAGAAGTCAGGTTGAAGTATCATCGGCTTTGGGACTGAGCAACTAATACCAAAACTCATATAACTGCTTCTAAAGTCACAGAGTACAGGTGCTGTCACTGTGGCCTGCCACTTGTGTTTGCCTGTTGAAACAGGGCGATATAAATCTATTTGAAGTTTTCTAGCTCTTTTTAAAGCCGCCTTAGTAAAACCTGATGGGCATACTAAAGCCCCTTTGTGAGCCCTGACATCTTGAACTAAGCCATGGAACTCCTCGACGCCTTTTACATCGATTGGTTTAGCGTAGTCTTTGCAATCGATAACTATTTGCATTGTGTACTGACCAATATTCTGCTCAACCAATACATCAATTTGCCTTTTCGTTTCGCTATCGACTCCATTAAGCATGACGTTGTGCTGGACAGTTGCATCCGGGGACAGTTGTTTCTGGATCATCGCCACTAAGTACTCAAGTTCTTTCCAATCAGGTTTCTTATCTGTATTAGCTTCCATCATTCAGTGATCCCAACTTGATATTGAACTTAATGCCGCTAACAGAGGCTGCCGAAAAAGAGAGAAGCGGCGATTGGGTGGTTGATCTTCCCCCGAAAAAGTGGTGTCCACTTTTTCGAGGGAACTACACGTCCGACTGCCTTTTATTGTTAGAGACTCCCGCTGACTAATCATCTTTTCCAAGACGGACTTTAGCTTCGTTGTATTCGAAAAGTGAATCCGCTTTTTTCTTTCTCGCAGCCTTTGCAAGTTTCGTTGGTAGCAGATTATTTTTTCCGCAATACCAGCTTGCTGAGTGACGGAAAGTAGCTTTCGAATCAATGCGCAGTGTCTCACTAACTGAGTTCAGGTATTTCATTTGATTTCTTTTTCTTTCCTTATGTAATTCAGGAAAGGTGTTTTCTAAGAACGAATACCACGGGAATCGAGTCGCCGAACGACATTCCTTCGCATCGAGAAAAGCTAATATCCTAGCTTGTGCATATAACTCCATAGCCTTTTCTACATCATTTCGTAGTGCCCGATATGCTCGAACATACAGTAAAGGTGGATACGTTTGATTTGAGTTCCGTTCTAGCCAAAGAAGATCAGTACTAAAACTTGGATGTGCTAGAAGATAGGAATCTTTATCGAATTTGTCTGGCGTCAAAGTCACTACCAATTTCTGAAACTGACCTTGCCTCAGTATGTTATCCAGTTCTGTAAGTCGACTTACATTGATACTTCCATCGCCGGTGGGCTGTTGGGTTGCGCAGGCAGTTAAGAGCATCGCAGTTAACGTGACTATCCATTTCATGAGCTATGATCCTTTTTCAATCACCAACATCTATGGACGCCCCTTGTTGTGCAAGCTTTGCTTCCTTGCAAGGTGACGTTATCTTCGATGGATATGGGAGCTACATGCCGCTTATATGTAAAGCACGAGCTGTTGCGATAAGAGTAGGGAATTCAGAAGGGAAAAGTAGAATTTTTGGCCATCATCCTGACTGTTCACCTGAAATACCTAAGCTCCGCAGATTAGCTCGATTTACAGATTACGATACGGGTACTCCAATTACCCACCGAGTAGAACTATATCGCACTCATCCCTTTCTGCGCTACAGCTCCCAGGCTGATGGAAGACTCTTATGGATATGGGTCTTTTAGTTGGCAAAAGAGGGCTTTCTAGAGTGACCGAAGAAAAGAAGCCCGGCCAATGGCTGGGCTTTCTTGGCGGCTCGATCTATGGCGGTATTACGCCGCCGACTCAGCAGTATCAACCGCAGCCACTTTACCTTTCTTCAAGCTAAAGCGCGGAATCCACCGCTTCTCTCCCAGGACCAACAAACACGGCGTCAGGAACAAGGTCAGTACCGTTGCAAAGCTCAAACCGCCAGCAATCGCCGTAGAGAGCTGAGTCCACCACTGGGTAGATGGGGCGCCGAAGCTGATTGTGCGATCCATCAGGTCGATGTTCATTGCCAGCACCATCGGCATCAAACCCAGTACGGTGGTGACGGCGGTGAGTAGGACCGGACGCAGACGCAGGCTGCCGGTTTCCAGTGCGGCGGTCAGTGGATCACGCCCCTGGCGGCGCAGGTCGTTGTAGCAGTCGATCAGGACGATGTTGTTGTTCACCACAATACCCGCCAGGGCGATGATGCCTACGCCGACCATTACGATGCCAAACGGCTGTCCGGTGATCAGCAAACCCAGCAGTACACCCGCCGTGGAGAACACGATGGCGGATAGGACCAGCGAGGCCTGGTATAGGCTGTTGAACTGGGTGATCAGGATCAGCGCCATCAGGAATATCGCGATGGAAAATGCCGTGCTCAGGAACTGACCGGTTTCCGCTTGTTCTTCGTCTTCACCTTTAAAGGTCAGACGCACTTCAGGTGGAATCTCCAGGATTTTCAGTTTCTGCTGCAGCTCGACCACTAGGTCATTCACCAGCACACCTTCGGCCGGATCGGCTTCGATGGTGACCACCTGACGGCTGTCCACGCGGTTAAGCACGCCGGTTTTTGGTGCTGGTTGCAGCTCTACGAAGTTGGCCAGTGGAACCATGCCCTGATCGGAGTGCAGTTGCAGCTGCATCAGCTGATCAAGGTTGCGTTTCTCCGCTGGGAAGCGGACACGGATATCCACCTCTTCATCCGAGCTGTCTGGACGGTAGTCGGCAACTTTGATACCGCTGGTGATCAGCTGCACGGCGTTGCCCACGGTCACGATGTTGGTACCGAAACGACCGGCTTCCTCTCGATCAGCGTTAAGGCGCCATTCGATACCCGGAAGCGGGCGGCTGTCTTCAGCACCTACAAATCCCCCCATCTCGTCCATCATTGCGCGGATCTGTGCAACCACCGGAAAGATCTGCTCGTTGGTGTAACCACTTACCTGCAGTTTCATCGCCTTGCCCTGCACCGGGCCGTTTTCCGCTTTACGGAATTCCAGCTGAATACCTGGCAGGTCTGCGGTGCGGCGTTCCATCTCGGCCAGAATATCTTTGGCTTTTGGTCTCTGCTGCCAGTCCAGCAGGTCAAACTGGATCTCGGCGACCACGTCTTCGGCGCGTTCGGAACCGCCGTCATTAAAGCTCTGGGCGTACATGGATTTCACGCCCGGTGTGCCGATCACACGCTGCTCGACCTGCCACAGCAGGGCATCTTTCTCGTAGATCGACAGGTCACCACGGGCGTGCAGACGCACCAGCACCTGTTCCGGTTCCACATCCGGGAAGAACTCAACGCCTCGGCCATAATTGCCATACGCCACGTAGGTACCACCGATAAACGCCAGCGCCAGCAACAGGGTTTTGGCAGGGTGCTTCAGCAGTGGCAGCAGCATGGCGCGATAACCGCGGTTAAAGGCGGTCTCCGGCAGGGCGTATTCGTCCACATCTTCTTTGTCCGCCATGTTGTTGCGACGGCGTGCCAGCACAGACCCCAGCACCGGCATAAAGATCAATGCCATGGTCAGGGAGGCGGTCAGACAGATCAGCACCGTGGCTGGCAGATACTTCATGAACTGACCGATTACACCGGGCCAGAACATCAGCGGCATAAATACCACCAGGGTGGTCAGGGTTGCCGCGATCACCGGCCAGGCCATACGGGAGGCAGCATAACTGAACGCCTGCTTGGCGGTGAGGCCCTGGCGCTGGCGGCGGTCGGCCAGCTCGATCACTACGATCGCGCCGTCGACCAGCATGCCAACGACTAAGATGAGGCTGAACAGCACTACGATATTGAGGGTGTAGCCGAGCAGGTTGATAACCAGAATACCGGCCAGGAATGAGCCTGGAATCGCCAGTCCCACCAGGAAGGCAGAGCGGAAACCCATCGCTGCGAGGATGATCACCATCACCAGAATCACACCGGTGAGTACGTTGTTCATCAGGTCGCTCAGCATGGTGCGGATCTGGATCGACTGGTCGGTGATGTAGTCGTACTTCAGTCCTTCAGGCCAGAGTGCCTGACGGGTGTCGACCAGCGACTGCACCTGCTCGATGGTCTCGATGATGTTGGCGCCCACCTTCTTTTTCACCGACAGCACCATGGCGTTTTCCCCACCCACGCGGGCGAAGCTTTCCGGATCTTTGAAGGTTTTGCGTATGTTTGCCACATCGGCAATGGTGACCACATCGGTGCCATTGGCTTTGATCGGCATACC
>SBGI01000139.1 GCA_006227015.1 Gammaproteobacteria bacterium | reverse complement strand
CAACTTGAAATCTTTGCGGCCACCCCGACACAAAGCAGTCTGACTCGCCGACTGGTGGATGGCGCTGCGCTGCAGGGCAGCACGTGTATTGCCCGACTGCAGCCCGGTCGCAAAGGTGTGTTGATTGAAGATGACCAAGGACAGGTTCTTGCGAGTCATGATGCCGCCATCATCACCGCCCCTGCACCCCAAGCGGTACCTTTGCTCAGTTCAAAGGCAGAATTTGCCACTCAAGCCTCTCGAGTTAGACCGCAACCGAGATGGGTTACCGTGGTCACACTTCAGCAACCCAGTGGCGCAACCAGTAACTATTTCAGTGGACGACATCCACTGTTATCCAGGGTGGCAAGACAGCCCGCCAGCACCCACCCTGCACGACCGCTTGGGGAAACTTGGTTCTTGGAAGCGAATACAGAATGGAGTGATCGGCACCAAAACGACCCATCCCATTCCGTGACATTAGATATGTTACAAAGCTTTACCCAACTCACCGACCGAGCGCTGGATATCACTGGGCTGCGAAGTCATCGCTGGTTATATGCACAACATTCATCTCCCCTCTCGGAGGACTATCTGTGGTGCCCTGATCAGCGTATCGGCGCCTGCGGGGATTGGTTCAACCGGCCTGGCAGTGAAGGCGCATGGTTTAGTGCCAACCTGCTGGCAGACAAGCTGCTCGATTCCACAGAGGGGCAGTGATGATGCAACCCAACGACTCGACCCTATTCTCCGCCCCGGGCAACGGTGAAGAAACGATAATCGTTTTTTACGATGGAGGTTGCCCCCTCTGCCGCAGGGAAATCAATCATTACATGAAGCTTGCCAGCAATCAGATCATTCACTGGGTGGATATATCCCGTGATGATTCACGGTTAAGTGAGTTTAATCTGAGTGCGGATGAAGCCATGCGCCGATTTCATGTTGTGGGTCAGATGGGCAATGTCGCGCACGGGACTGCCGCCTTCCTCATCATGTGGCAAGCCCTGCCAGGCTACCGGCATCTGGCCAATATCATACGGTTCCTGCATCTCACGCCACTACTCGAGCTTGGCTATGAGTGGTTTGCCAAACGTCGTTACCGCCGTGCCTGTGGACGCCAGGCGAGCGCATGCGCAACTGTTCCAGGCGATTGATCCACTGAGCTTCAGGCATTCCGCTGGTAGTCAGCCAAACTCGACGCCCTCGCTTGGGCATAGTCAATAATTGGGGCAGGCCTTCCCAGCTTTGAGGCTGCAATGGGGTCATGGCGCTGCATCCCTTCCAGGGCAGCCAATTCCGGCAACCAGCGTGCAACATAGTCGCCCTGTGGATCAAACCGTTCCGCCTGACGCATCGGATTAAAAATACGGAAGTAAGGCGCGGCATCCGCCCCGACTGAAGCGCTCCACTGCCAGCCGCCAAGGTTCGACGCAAAATCACCATCAATCAGATGCTGCATAAAAAACCGCGCGCCACGGCGCCAATCCTGTCGCAGTAGCTTGGTTAAAAAGGATGCCACAATCATCCGCACCCTATTGTGCATCCAGCCGGTGGCCAACAACTGTTTCATTCCGGCATCGACGATGGGATAGCCCGTTTCTCCACGGCACCAGGCATCGAAAAGCCGGTCGTCATCCAACCAGCGAATACGTGCTTCCACATCGGGCTTGAACGGCTCCCAGCGATTCATGGCGGGATAGTGCATCATCAGGTGGCGATAAAATTCTCGCCAGATAATTTCTGTGGCCCACTGATTATCAAGCCAGTCTATGTCCTCGGAACCTGACGCCAGCGCGGCCAAACACTGACGTGGAGACAACACACCACAGCTGAGATAGGGGGAAAGCGTAGAGGTTCCGTCTGCAGCAGGAACATCACGGTTCGCGCCATAGCTGACAGCCTTCTCCGCTACAAAATGCTGCAATCGCTGGTGGGCCGCTTCCGATCCGGCTGGCCAAAGTGTTTCGGACCACTGACTTTCAGAATAGAGCGGGTAGTCGATATACGTAGGGACCTCTTCTACAGCCAAAGAAGTAGAAAGGTAACCACTGGGCTGCGTGGCTGGTGCTGGCAATGGAACAGGGTGTCGAGCCAAAAACTCCCGCCGCCAGGCTTTGCTAAACGGGGTAAATACCCGGAACGGATTCCCCTGCCCATTCAGTATTTCCCCAGGGGCCATCACCACATCACCGTGCAAACCGTATACGGGGATACTCACCTGGTGAAACTGCTCCACGACCTGCTGGTCACGCAGATTTTCATTGAGGCAGTATTCGCGATTCAGGTACAGGCCATCACACTGGATCTGCTCGGCCAGAGCAAGTAATGGCCCGGGCACATCGGAGAATGTTTCTGCTCGAAGTAATTTCAGGGGAATATTGAGTGCCGCCAATTCATGCTGCAACGCGCGTAAATTGGCCAGCCAAAACTGCACACGAACCGGGGCTTCGTCATGCTGACCCCACTGGGCAGGACAAAGAACGGCTACCGCCACTACCCCCTTATCCCCGGCATCGTTACAGGCTCTGAACAGCGCAGGATTATCACCCACGCGGAGATCATTCCGAAACCATACCAGTTTCACCAAGAGACCCCGGGAACCCTAAAAACCAAACAGCGGTTGCGCCAGTTTGCCCAGCAACGTGGTGTAGCGTAGCGGAAACTCTGTGGCGATCAGGCAGATACAGTCGTGGTCACTGTCCACCAACGACTGGTGGGTGATTCGGTCATCCAGATCCGCTACATCGCCGGGGCAAAAACGGCCTACCTCATCAGTAAAGGAACCGCGCAACAGTTGCGTAAGCTCACTGCCGCGATGACTGTGGGGCAGTGCCGCTTTGCCGGGAGCAACCCGAAGCAGCCTGGTCAGCCCTTTGCCCTGAGCGGGCAGGTCGTAAACCCATAAACCCGCTACGAGGCGCTTCCAGGCCACTTCATCCAGGGAATCGCCGATATAACTGGCAAGTGGCCCCGGTACTTCGCTATCCGGTGCATGAGCAGGTGCAGCGGCAGTTGCTTGCGGACGCACATCCAGCCGCTCAAGTACCTGCAGCAATGTGTTATCGCTGACAGGGGATAAGTTATTGTTTTCCAACAGTGCCCCGCCAATTGCTTCCAGTTGCCGGGCACGATCACGACAGTGATCACACTGGGACACATGACAAGCCACAACCAAGGCCGTGCCCTGCCCCAGAGCGCCCGCCACATAGCTGAACAGCGTGGCTTCATCCAAGTGGTGCTTAATATTCATAATCACCTCCGAGGGCCAGCTTCAGCTTTTCGGCCGCTAACCGGATTCGGGATTTGACGCTACCGAGGGGTATCGATAAGCGTTCGGCAATTTCGGAATGGGTCCGCCCTTCATAAAACGACATGTAAATAACCTGGGCCTGATTATCGGGTAGTTGGTGAATGGCCAATGCGACACGGTCAGAGACTATCGACTGCTCTGCTTCTGATTCCTCAAGAGGCTCACCCTCGTCACGGTGCCAGCTCTCCAAATCGTACTCTGGATATTTTTGTTTGCGCATCCAGTCAATGCTCTGATTTCTCGCCAGGGTATAAATCCAGGTGCTGGCAGCAGCCTTATCCCGGTTATACAAATGGGCCTTGCGCCACAGAGACAACATGGTTTCCTGTGTCAGCTCCTCCGCGGTTGCTTCAGTGAGGCCAAGGCGAACAATGTATCCCTTGATCCGCGGGGCAAAATGGCGAAACAGCTGAATAAACAACTGTCGGTCGCGTGCCTGACCCAGTTCCGCCAACATTGCAGACCAATCGCTCCCCTTTGCCTCTGGGGTAGCTTCGACCTTCATGGCAACCACGTTATCCACGTTATCTCCCGGCGGTTTATCCTGCATGTCTCTCCTTACGAATGGCTGCTCAGCATGGATCACCCAGAGTAGCCCTGGCGCCGAAAAAATCCAATAAAAAGGGTGATCCCTCTGAAACTGCTGTGCGTAATAGATACCAGTATGTATAAACAGGACGCCCCGATGAATTCCACCCCCCAGTTGGCCAACCCCACACGCAAGAAAGTAGCTGTGATCGGTTCCGGCATCTCCGGATTGAGCTGTGCATGGCTGCTCAACCAATCACTGGACGTGACCCTCTATGAAAAGGATGATCGTCTGGGAGGACACGCCAATACGGTGTCATTCACCCTGCAACAGCGTCAGGTTGATGTGGATACAGGCTTTATCGTCTACAACCCGGCCAATTACCCCAACCTGGTGGCGTTTTTTGATGCCCTTGATGTAGAAACCTGTGACACTGAAATGTCATTTGCTGTCTCGATCAACGACGGCGAATTCGAATATGCCGGCAGCAACTTGTCCAGCCTGCTGGCACAGAAACGCAACCTGATTCGGCCACAGTTCTGGTCCATGCTGGTTGACCTGATAAAGTTCTACCGGCAATCGGAGACGCTGCGAAGCACCTCGGACACCGAACAGTTAACGCTGGGGGAACTGCTCAAACGCTATCGCTATGGCAAGTCATTTATCTACAATCACCTGTTACCCATGGGGGCGGCCATCTGGTCAATGCCAGTAGAAAAAATGCTCGACTACCCTGCGTCCAGCTTCCTGCGCTTTTGCAGTAATCACGGGCTCAACCAACTGCAAGATCGACCACAGTGGAAAACCGTGGTGGGTGGCAGCCGTCAGTATGTTGACAAAATAGCTCAAAATCTCACCAATTGTGTGCGCCTGAATACCCGTATACAGTCTGTAACCCGTTTGGGTGAGCAGGTGGCCGTGGACGATATTCTGGGCAACCGCGAGCTCTTCGATGAAGTGGTATTTGCCTGCCACAGTGACCAGGCGCT
>SBGI01000073.1 GCA_006227015.1 Gammaproteobacteria bacterium | reverse complement strand
CGATAACCAGAAGAAGGAACCAGGGCAATGAAAGAAGTCTTTGGCAAGTGCTTGGCTGTGGGATTGTTGTCTGTTCTGACCACCTCCTGTTCCACGACAGAGGGGCCGCGAACTGCATCTGCCCCGCCTGCAGAAAAAGTGTCGAAGGTCTCCGCCAAGGAGCCGGCTACCGCTGAGATATCGGGTCCCCTAACGACGCTCAAGGAGAGCCAGGACATTCCCCTCAAAGAAGTCTATCCAGGGAGTGGCGGCTTCGTGAATGCATCCCGCGGTGGTGCTCCTGCAGACTCTGAGGGAGAGGTAACCCTCAACTTCCAGAACTCGCCCATCGCTGAAGTGGTAAAAACCATCCTGGGGGATATCCTCGGAGTCAACTTCGCGATCAATGATGCTGTCACCGGCACTGTCTCCATGCGCACGGCGCGACCGGTAGCCCAGGACGCCTTGATTCCTGTGCTGGATAACCTGCTGCGCATGAACGGTGCAGCAATTGTCAAAAGTCAGGATTTCTATGAAATCGTGCCCATCGATGAAGGGGCGATTTCCGGTTTGACGCCTTCCACCCGCCTCAGTGCTGACCGCGGTTACCAGATGCTGGTGGTGCCACTGCAATATATCGGTGCCAAGGAGATGGCCAGAATTCTCGAGCCGGTAAAATCCGGGAAGGCAGTGGTCCAGGCTGATGAATTCCGCAACCTGCTGATGTTGGCGGGTACCCATGGCGAGCTTTTCAATCTGCGTGAGACCGTTGCCATTTTCGATGTGGATCAATTGCAGGGGATGTCTGTTGGTCTGTTCCGCATGCAGAACGTCGATGCAGCTACCATGCTCGCCGAACTTGAAACCATCTTTGGCGACAAGGCGTCAGGCCCCCTGGCCGGCATGGTCAGGTTTACCGTCATGGAGCGACTCAATGCACTGTTGGTCCTCACACCGCAGCGCAAGTACCTTGAGGATGTGGAAATCTGGGTGAAGCGTCTGGATCAGGCGGAAAACCCCCACGGCATGAATATGTATGTGTACTACGTACAAAATGGTAAGGCTGAAAACCTGGCAGACTTGTTAAATCAGCTGTTCGAGGGGAAGCGCCGCAATGCTGTTGCCATGGCTCAACGTAAGCCGACGCCACCTCCGGCACCCCCAGCCGCAGAGGGTGAGGCCCAGACCACTCCATCCCGGGCAAATGAGGAGGTCTCCAGTATCGAAATAGGGGATGTCACCATTATCCCTGACACCGAAAACAATGCCCTTCTGGTGCTGGCAACCCCCACTGACTATGCCGAAGTGGAAAAAGCCATGCAGAAGCTGGATGTATTACCGATGCAGGTACTGGTAGAGGCTTCTATCGTTGAGGTGACTCTGGACCATGAACTGCAATACGGCTTGCAGTGGTTCTTGAAAAATACCCATGGTAAATACGGTGGCATCGGCGGCTTGAATATTCCACGAGACGCCGGCAACCCTCCCGGATCATTGCCAACACTAGCAGGGACCTTGGGCACCGCTACTGATTTTCCGAACTTCACCTATGCCATTTTTGATGCGGCTGGTACCCGAGCCCTGTTAAATGCGGTCTCAGGAGATAGTCGTCTTGATGTGCTGTCGTCGCCTTCACTGATGGTGCTGGATAACCAGACCGCTACCATTCGCGTGGGTGATCAGGTGCCGATACGCACGTCTGAGACCTCTAATGTCAGCAGTGGAGAAATTGTCGATGATGAATTCCGTTCCAATATCACCAGCCAGATCCAGTATCGGGACACTGGTGTTACCCTGGAAGTGACTCCAAGGGTTAACGCCGGCGGTATGGTGATGCTGGATATCACCCAGCGAGTTGATGACGTTTCTACAACCACCTCTTCGACAATCGATTCTCCGACCATTTTGCAGCGCGAAATTACTACCAGTGTCGCAGTGCAGAGTGGTGAGACGATTGTCCTCGGCGGTTTGATCCGGGAAGATAAAGAAAAGTCCGACGGTGGTATCCCGTTCCTCAAGGATATTCCCATTGCGGGATACTTGTTTAAGGGTGAGAAAACCACCAAGAGTAAAACCGAGCTAGTGGTAATGATTACTCCCAGTGCGGTGGCGAATCCAGAGGAAGCGCGGCAGGTTACCGAAGAGTACAAATCCAAATTGCAGGGAGTTGATTTGTCAGCATTTAAGTAACATTCACTACGCACATCATGGAAAGGCCACGGTTTTACCGTGGCCTTTTTTATTTGGATTGGCAGGTTAGCTTTGAGCGAACCCGAGAAAAGTAGTCGGCAGATCAAAACAAAAGCGTATAAAAAATCTGTTCGACTATATCGTTAAGTTTGAATAAGCAATTGGTTTGTTAACCACTCGTCACAAGATTTTGCCGTTCGAGCATTAATTCCTAATGATTAAATATTTGTAGTCATCGGTTTGCCATATTTTGATTCAGAAAAAATGTGATCTATTTCACACTTCTGGCGCCTGTTGCTCATCTATTACTTTAAATTTTTACATAACAACTTTCTGATATGTAGGATATTTCTCCTTATTCTTGTAAGAAAAAACCGACTGGAAAAGCTGGGTGGCCTCAACTAAAAATTATCCCGCAGCTTCGAAAAGGCACGGCTTTATCATGAATGTGTAGTAATCATTCCTGACTAGCTTCGCAAAGTTTCAGGTCTTCCTCTCTTTCAAAGACGGCTGAACTACCGAAAAGCTTCAAACAGCACAGTTTGGGGTGGGTAGTTTTTGCCGTTTCTTCCTTGCACAAATCTCTCCACTCTCTTCTGTTACGCAAGATTTTGAAAGCGTATTCAATGACGGCATGAATGATATGCCGAATGTTGTTTGCGCTCTTGTAATGCTTGTGGGTCTAGAAGCCCACGGCTTGGGAATGTTGCTGAAGCGGGAACTTCAGGAGGAGCCAGGTTATGAATACCAACTTGAACCGAGACAGGAAGTGGCTCTGCCGAATCCTGTTGATTTCGATAATGGGCTTTTTGTCCCCACAGAGTTTTGCTGATGTTGTTGGAACTGGAATCTGGGATACGGATAGGGATCCCAACGTCAATCATGGTTTGACAGATTCGGACTCTGTTTACAATGCAGTTGAAGGAGGGGGGCCAGCTCTACCTGCGCCGTTTATCGAGTCTTTTTTCTCTGATGACTATACCCCCGATCCTGATAATGACCCCACCCTGCACAATGATGGCCAGAAAGATGGCCAGTATGTGAAGAACTGGGAATGTAATCCGCCGAAATCCGCACCACCGAAAAACAACCTGGTGCATGGATTGGCAACGTTTTATTCCAATGGATCCAAGTATATTTTCGGTTCTGCATCCAAGGATGCCGATAACGGTACTAACTACCTGGGTCTCTGGTTGTTCCTCGACCCGGACGTCGGCTGTACCCCTAACTACGCTCCTGACGGTACCTTCCTCGGCGCCAATGCCAATGGCCTTTTCGGTGGTAACCACGTCGATGGCGACTGGTTGCTGATTTCCGACTATACCAACGGCGGCGGTGTGGCATCTTTCAATGCCTATCGCTGGAACGACCCCGACTACCGGGCTTGTCTTGATGCCCCGGGAGGTACCAAATCTTCCTGTGCTTCTTTGCTGGAAAATGGTGACGAAGTGCTGGGGCATTATGATTTTGATAATCCCGGTCACTGCCTGAGCGGTGGCAAGGGAAATGGCCCGGATCCGACGGCCGCTATCAGTCACACGAATCAGGCGGATGAGTGCGGTCCGGTCTATACATCGATTGACTGTAACTCTGGCACGACCACAGGCGATGTCGAGGTGATTTGTGCCACCACTAACACTGAGACCTTCGGCTCAGTAACCGCGGCGTGGACCGTACTGAATAACAATGGCGGTGGCGGTGATTTACTGGATCCGCCGACCTATTTCGAATTCGCCATTGATATCGGCGATTTGGTGGAAAACCCACCGACCGAATTGGGTTATGAAGGCCAGCAGTTCTGTGGTGGCAAGTTCATGATCGAATCTCGCACCTCTGCCGAGCTGTTTGGGGCTTCTCTGAAGGACTACATCCTTTCCGATTTCCGGGTTTGCGGAGATCTGAAAGTCGTAAAGATCACTGATCCTGCTGAAGATCCGCCGACCACTGACTTTGACTTTACTGTTACCCAGGATCCCGACGGTGCGGCTACGGATATTACTGGTGAAGCAGATCCTACCAACACTCTCGGTGATGGCGAATACTTTGAAATTACTGATCTTGCCGTGGGTGATTACAATGTTTCTGAAGACCACCCGTTGCCCACAGGTTGGACACTGGATGATATCCAGTGCGTAAATGACAGCGCTGGGGCAGAGGGAACTGATGATGGTGCTACAGGCGTAGACATCAGCCTGGGTACAGAAAAAATCACCTGTACGTTTTATAACATCAAGCCACCGAAGTTGACGCTGGTTAAACGTGTTGTCAACGACAATGGTGGCACCGCGACCGTGAACGACTTCAATGTCGGCAGTAATGCGGGCAGCTTTAGCTTCGGCGGTGGTGTTTCCGATGGCACTAATACCCTCAAATACACCTCTAATACTCTGACCCTGGACGAAGGTAGCTATTCTCTGGTTGAAAGCGACGTTGCCGGTTACAGCGAGGGAACCTGGAGTTGTGATGGCGGCACCGGGTTGGTGAATACCTTCAGCGCGGGTTCCATTACGCTGGCCAATGGCGATGATGTCACCTGTACCATCACTAACGATGACATTGCACCGAAACTGAAGCTGGTGAAAAACGTCACCAACGACAATGGCGGTACTGCTGTGGTCGGTGACTTTGGTATCAGCACCAGTGCTCCGGGGGCGTT
>SBGI01000324.1 GCA_006227015.1 Gammaproteobacteria bacterium | reverse complement strand
GTTTGAAATGGCGCACCCGAGAGGATTCGAACCTCTGACCTCTGCCTCCGGAGGGCAGCGCTCTATCCAGCTGAGCTACGGGTGCTTTAGAATGCTCCATGTCGAAGCGACATGATGTTATCAAGCAGTAACGATTGTGATTTCCAGTCTAGTTGCCCAGCCAGTGACCGCCAGTATGGCGAGCCAGTCGAGGCCATGTGAAGAAAGCCCCTTTTGGCAACTTTATTCCCTGGAAACTACACTTGAACTGCATATCTTCAGCGTGTGCGAAGTGGCAGATGTTGCTTGAGAGGGCGCAATGATATAGCGTCCACCGCCATTAGTCTATTGAAGGCCAACGCGACACTCAGCCTCATTGCCGCCAATTAATCAGGCGGTAAACATAAATAATATATGGCCCGGTCGGCCCGTTCTGTTAAGGAGTTTTGTGTTAGTGAAAGCGGGGTTAGTGATATCTGCCTTGATGTGGTTGATGTTGACAGGTTGTGTGCAAACGCAGCCGCAGGGGTCAGTGCCACAACCGACAGAAAGCCAGGCGACGTCAGGTGAAGCTCAGGCCATAGCGACAACGTCTCCCGACGACCAGGTCTGTCCATTGCCGCCACCCTGTACTCTGGCAGAACCCGTGGAGTGTCCACCGCCCAAAGTGATTGAGAAAGTGGTGATCAAATCACCAGCACCGCCTGCGACGGCGGGCGAACTCAATTTGCCGATTATTGGTGAAGTCGAAGATGTTAGGGTAGAGCCCCCCGGACTGGTCCTGGAAGCCCGCATTGATACCGGGGCGGAGTCCTCATCCATGCATGCGGAGAATATCCAGTTAGTTGAACGGGATGGTAAAAGCTATGTGCGCTTTGCAGTACTGGATCCCAAAACGAACAAATTGGTGGATATGGAGCGAAAACGGCATAGAACGGTACGAATAAAACGCCAGAGCGGAGACTACGAGCGGCGCTACGTGATCAAGCTTTGGCTTTCCATGGGTAGTATCAAAGAAATGGTCGATGTGACTCTGACAGATCGTTCAGATTTCGAATACCCGTTGCTGGTAGGCCGCAACTTACTGACAGATACCGCTATTGTTGATGTCAGTCGCAAACACACGTTGAAGTGACCCTATGACATCGAGAATGCAAATTACCCTGGTCGCTGGAATTCTGATTGCCATCGGCCTGGGGCTGACTCTCTACAAGCGTTTTGAGCTGGGGTTTCCCCTGTTGCCGGGCGAACGCCAGGATGTCTGGACACTGGAATCAAAGATTACCTTCAGTCCCGCAGCTGGCCCCGTAGAAATTTCCATGGCACTGCCTGAACAGCGGGCGGGTTGGGTGTTGCTGGACGAGCACTTTGCCTCCTCCGGATTTGGTTTTTCCATTGCCAGGGCGGCAGATGGCAGTCGCCAGGCAAAGTGGACCCGCCAGTCCCTGGAGCGGCCGACGACACTCTATTACAAACTGCAGACCTACCGGGCAGACGAATTTGGCCTCGGCGCAAGCTCGGTGCCGGAGATTGTGTTGCCCGAACTGGCCGATGACCGTCGCGCTGCGATGACAAGGGTTGTGGCCAATCTCCGGGAGCGCTCTTCCGGGCCGGTCAGTTTTACCTCTCTGCTGCTTCAGCAACTGGTCAATGACAACATGGACCAGGACGCTGCCTTCTTGTTTGCCAACTATGAAGCCGGTCGTTTCGGGGTAATCATGGATGTGCTGGCTTTTGCAGGGATTCCGGCACAGCGGGTGAAAGGGGTGTTTCTGGAAGATGGACGTCGCCGTCAGCAAATCTCGACACTGGTAGAAGTGTTTGACGGCGGTCGCTGGTACCTGTTTAACCCCCGCACGGCACAACCGGGACTACCCGATAATTTCTTTGTCTGGGAGCGTGGCGAGCGCTTTATTCTGGATGTCATTGGCGGTGAAAGTTCGCAGCTGGAATTTGCCCTGGTAAAAAATACCCTGCCGGTAAAAACGGTGTTGTCGATGGAGCAGGAGTCGGGTGACAAACTGATGCTCGACTTTTCCATTTATGCCCTGCCAGTTGAACAACAGGGCATGTTCAAGGGGTTGCTGTTGATTCCTGTCGGAGCACTGGTGGTGGTCATCATGCGTGTGCTGGTGGGAATCCGCACCTCCGGCACGTTTATGCCGATTCTGATTGCGCTGGCATTCATTCAGACAACCCTGCTCACAGGCTTGTTTATCTTCCTGATGGTGATCGGTGCTGGATTGTGGATTCGCTCCTACCTCTCCCACCTCAACCTGTTATTGGTGGCGAGGATAACTGCGGTGGTGATTCTGGTGATCCTGTTGATGGCAGCGTTGAGTATTGTCAGCTACAAGCTGGGGTACAACCAGGCCCTGACTGTCACGTTTCTGCCGACCATTATTTTGGCCTGGACCATAGAGCGAATGTCCATCCTCTGGGAAGAGGAGGGGCCGCATGAGGTGTTGATTCAGGGGGGCGGCAGCCTGCTGGCGGCGGTGCTGGCCTACCTGCTGATGACCGTGGAACTGATCGAGCACCTGACGTTTAATTTTCCCGAGCTGATGATCGCTCTGCTTGGCGTTGTTTTATTGCTGGGTAAATACACTGGTTACCGGCTGACCGAGCTGTACCGGTTTCGCTACCTGAGGAAAGACTGGCAGTGAAACTGTTTATCTCTCCTCGGGAGTTGCGCGAGCACGGTGTCCTGGGCATGAACAGCCGTAACGTCGATTTTATCGGGCGCCGCAATCCTCGCCGTCTGTTTCCTCTGGTAGATAACAAGCTGAAGACGAAACGCATTGCGCAGGAGCATGGCCTGACCGTGCCGGAGCTGTATGGCGTGGTGGAGATCCAGCACGAAATCCAGTTTCTGGAACAGATGCTGGAAGGGTTGCAGCGCTTTGTGATCAAGCCTGTGCAGGGCAGCGGCGGCAAGGGGATTCTGGTGGTCTCCGAGCGCGATGGCCTGACGTTTACAAAATCTTCCGGGGCGGTGCTTGGCCTCAGGGATATCAAGCGCCATACCTCCAATATTCTGAGTGGCCTCTATAGTCTGGGGGGCAAGCCTGATGTGGCGATGATCGAAGATATGATCATTTTTGACCCGGTGCTCAGCCATTACAGCTATGAAGGGGTGCCCGATATCCGGGTGATTGTGTATCGTGGTTTTCCGGTGATGGCGATGATCCGTTGTGCCACCCACGAATCAGATGGCAAGGCCAATCTGCACCAGGGCGCTGTGGGTGTCGGGCTGGATATTGAAACGGGCCACAGCGTGTGCGCGGTGCAGAACAACATCAAGGTCAGCAGGCACCCGGATACCGGCTATGGCTTTGAGGACCTGCAGCTGCCGCACTGGGAGCAGCTGCTGATGCTGGCCTGTGGCTGCTATGAAATGACCGGGCTGGGTTATTTTGGTGCCGACATTGTGCTGGACAAGCATCGTGGTCCGATGATTCTGGAACTCAATGCCCGTCCGGGGTTGGCAATTCAGATTGCCAATCTGGCGGGCTTGGGCAAACGCCTGAAAACCATCGACCAGCTGGAAACCATACCGGAAACCGTTGCGGAAAGAGTGGCGTTATCAAGGCAACTTTTCGGCCGACAGCCATCAATGTTCTAGTCCCTGAAAACTTTCCCGAAAACAGCGTTCACGGTAGCGGCTTATGTCGCTATAATGCGCCACTGTCTTTGGCCGCTAATACGAATTTGATGGAGGCGAGAATGAGCCAATTGAAGAAAACGGGTCTGGCTGCTGTTGCATTGCTGCTGGCATTGGGCATTGCCGGCTGTGGTTCCGAAAGCAATGAGGTCAAGCTCACCGATGCGCAGGAAAAAGCTATGGCTGAGCGTCTTGCCCCCGAAGGTGAAGTCGTTCTCGAGAAAGATGTTCCCGCTGCACCTGTTGCGGCTGCTTCCGGTCCGCGCTCCGGAGAAGAAATCTATAACACCAAGTGTACTGCCTGTCACACCAGTGGCGCCGCAGGTGCCCCTAAACTGGGCTCCGCTGGCGATTGGGAACCTCGTCTGGCACAGGGCGTTGATGCCCTCTACAGTAATGCCGTTAACGGTATCCGCGGTATGCCGGCCAAAGGGCTGTGTATGGATTGTTCTGCCGATGAAATCCATGCTGCTGTAGATTACATTCTGGAAAATAGTAAATAATTTCAGTTTGCCGCAGCACCAAAAAAACCGCGCTTAGAGCGCGGTTTTTTTATGGCTGCAGGTTATGGATGCTAGTAAAGCTTGGTAAAAAAATTGTTATTCTCTCAGTCTAGAAAATTTCGGTGGGGGAGTATTGATGGAAACAGTTAATCCGGATTGTCACGGCTTGGTATTGGCCGGTGGCCTGTCCTCCCGAATGGGGATGGATAAGGCTCAGCTGCGCCGTTGTGAGCAGAGCATGCTGGCATTTTCCCGACGACTGCTGGAATCACTGGGGTTGGAGGTGGCTGTAAGTGGTGGCGGCAGCGGTATTCCCGATCTGGAACCCCAATCTGGCCCTCTGGGAGGGATCTACTCAGCTCTGCGCCAGCTCCAGCCTTGTGCGCTGCTGGTGGTGCCGGTGGATATGCCCCTACTGACGGCTGATGCTTTGCGTCCGCTACTGGAGCAAGGAGAACAATGTCGGGTGCCGGTGTGCTACCGGGACTGTTATCTGCCTCTTTATCTGCCCAACAGCCAGAAGGTGCTGGACTATCTGGAGGCGGTATTTGCTCCCGGTTCGGATAAGCCCAGGTCAGTCAAGAAGCTGCTGGCCGCCCTGGGTGGTCAGCAACTGCCGGTTATGGACCCACAGGTACTGTTCAATACCAACACCCCGGAGGAGTGGCAGCAGGCCCGGGCATTGTTTG
>SBGI01000014.1 GCA_006227015.1 Gammaproteobacteria bacterium | reverse complement strand
TCGGCGCCAACTCGCTCGCTCCGCCCTTCAGCCCCGCTGGCCGGAGCAGTATTTCGTGACTCCCATTGCAACAGGTTTTTCAATTGGGCGATAAACTGACCATAACGCCCCGAACCTTCTCCTGTACTCTCAGTATCGGAGAAGCTGCCCGGCGACGGACGACCTGCCGCCGGGGATGAAGGCATCACTTCCTCTGCCTCCTTGCGTGGCAGAGGCTCTCGAGGTGATTCCTCCGCTTTCGCCCTGCGCGACTGCTCAAACTCGGGCAGGATACCCAGCTCCCGCAGGCGACGGTTGCTCTCGGCAAGAAAGTCCTTCAACGGCACCAACACATGGCGCTCAAACAATTTGAATAGTACGAGCTTAATGGGAATCTTCAGGTTCAGGTGGGAGACGGACTCATTAAAGGCATCGCAGACCACATCCGGGCCGACCGGATTATTCTTCATGGTTACACTGGCGGGTACTTGGGAACCGATCCGGGCATTCAGCGCCTCCAATTCCCCCTTACACTGATCAGTGGCCTTGGACACCATCGTATCCAGGGCAATGATCTCTTCCAGCTGGTCGTTCTCAACAACCTCCAGCCCCTCTTTAGGGCCCCGCACGACACTCTCCTGCGAGACTGAATCCCCCAGCTGTTGAAAGCCCTGTGTCAACGCCCGAAAGAAATTGTGCTCAATATTTTTGCGCTCGACCCGCAGCAGGCGCATCGCGTCAAAATACATGGTCTGCTGACGGTTATTGTCGGCGCGATCGGCCAGATCAAAGAAGGTGTCATCCACCTGATCAAACATGGCATTCAGGCAGGTGGCAAGACACGTCCTGGCCCGCCCCTGCAATGCCAATACGGGCTGAGGCAATTTAAAGAAAGTATGTGGCGGGTTGTCTGTATCAATCACAGTGAAACTCTAGCGCGACGCCTGCCTTCCAGGACTTGATACCCCTAGCCAATCCTTTGCTTCCATCCATTTTATATTTTGGGCGTATCTATTTGATTCCATTATATACTGATTGCCCCGCATAAAAAGCGGGTTTGGCGCTTTGAACACCTCATAACTGCCCGTCTTTTTTACCAGAGTGCCAACTTCGACACAGTCTTTTTTGAAAATACCCCTTCGAATGCCAGCCTCCCAGCCGCCTGATATAATCAGAGCCTGTTTACCGGAACGCCAAAATGATCGACATCCAGCTAGCCAAAGACATCGAAGAATCCGTGCGCCGCGCCCTTGAAGAAGATATACGCGATGGCGACATCACAGCACAACTGATTCCTGCGGAAAACCGTGCCACAGCAAAAGTTATCACTCGTGAGCAAGCCGTTATCTGTGGCACTGCCTGGGTCGATGAAGTTTTCCGACAACTGGACCCGAGCGTGACCGCCCACTGGCTGGTGCAAGATGGCGACGAAGTCCTGCCGGGCCAATCCCTGCTGGAACTGAGTGGTCCGGCTCGCAGCCTGTTGACAGGCGAACGGACTGCCCTCAACTTCCTGCAGTCCCTGTCAGGCACCGCCACCCTCTCACGGCAATACGCCAAATTGGTGGAGGGCACCGATATCAAGGTACTGGATACCCGGAAAACCATTCCCGGATTGCGACTGGCCCAAAAATACGCCGTTAAAGTCGGCGGCTGCTACAACCACCGCATCGGTCTCTACGACGCCTTCCTGATCAAGGAAAACCACATTGCAGCATGCGGTGGAATTTCCAATGCTGTGGCCAAGGCCCATGAAATTGCCCCCGGCAAACCGGTGGAAGTGGAGGTGGAAAATCTCGACGAACTGCAGCAGGCACTGAATGCCGGCGCCGATATCATCATGCTCGACAACTTCGACGCCGACCAGATACGCGAGGCTGTGGCAATTAACAGCAGGCGTGCGAAATTAGAAGTTTCCGGCAATCTGGAAGCCGGCAACCTGAGCAGCAAGGCTATTCCGGGAATTGACTTTCTTTCCTCAGGCAGTCTGACAAAACATTGCCGGGCAGTGGATTTATCGATGAGGATAATCCTGAGCGCCCGCCATCCTGACTAGCGGTTATCATTCCCGATTATTTGCAAGAACCCGTTTACCAAAGCCATCTCCAACACGAAAGCGGCACTGCCTATCGGTAGTTTTTTACATCCCACGCGGGCAAAACAAGCCGCTCCTTACTCACAAGGGCACGCAAGCAGAGCTTCTTTTGGACAGTAAACGATTCAAGGCGAGATAGAGGCCCTGAGCTGTCAGCGGGTCGGGCGCGGGATAAAGGGTTGAACAAGAAAACCGGGGGATAAATAGAAAAGTTAATCTGCCCCCCCCTTTTTCTTAAGCAAGAAAAAACCCCGGCGGACCGGGGCTTTTCTATGTCATGCGAGATTGGAAAAAGTCAGAAAAACCTCATCCAGCTCCATTTTTCTATTTGCACGATCCCGGCAGAAATTTTGGATCGAGAGTACCCGCACGGCACCGAAACGATTGAACTTGTGTGCCCATATTTGCTGCAACGGTGGCTGCAGCAGCCGCGGCACCTTCACCAGTCATAGGGGTCAGGACAATGGTATCACCTGCAGTTACTCCATTACCTGTATCGCCATCCATTGCTACGGTAATCACTCCGTTAAGATCTGTAGTTATCAGATCTACAAACTCTGTTGGATTTGCAATGTTTTCATTACAGCCCCAGCCATTTGCAACAGGCACCGTAACACCCAACGTACCTGTTTGATAGACCTCAGCGACTGACGTCCGGCACTGGCTGGCCGCAAGTATTCCCTCCGAAACACGGGACTTGGTAATGTAATCCTGGTATGCAGGCAGCGCGATCGCCGCCAGAATGCCGATAATCGCCACAACGATCATCAATTCAATCAGGGTAAAACCCTTTTGCTGTTGTACTGTCATGATGTCTTTCTCCCATTTGGTTGACAATTGAAAAGACAATTTTCTAAGAGCAACTGTGATGCCAACTCTACAAAACCCCGGAAAAAGGCATGGCACGCAATCTCCCGACTGACAAAGAGTGTCAGCATTTCCCAACAATGGTCCATACCTGACCTCCATATATTGCTTACCCCCTCCCCCTCAAATGTCAGTGGTTCTAGCGAGGCCACGCGCCATGTATTACCATCGTTAGCTAAAACAGCTTCGCATAAAGACTGGCAGGCCACATGAAGACAAACGATTCGTTGAAAGGACTTCCCAAACGCTTGGTAGCCGACGGCTTGCTTGACGAGCAGGCCGCCCAGGAGGCTCTGACCGAATGCGAAAGAGACAAGATCTGTTTCGTACACTACCTGACCCGCAACAATATTCTCCCAGCTCATCTGATCGCATCGGTTGCCGCAAACGAGTTCGGCACCCCACTGTATGACCTGGATGCCCATAACATTCAACTCTGCCCCAAAGACGTGGTGGAAAAAAAGCTGGTTCGCAAGCATCAGGTGTTGCCCCTCTACAAGCGCGGCAATCGCCTGTTCATTGCACAAAGCGACCCCACCAACCACTTGGCAGTGAGCGAAGTACGTTTTCAAACTGGCCTCTCCATTGAGTCCTTGCTGGTAGAACACGACAAGCTGGAAGCGGCCCTGGCGGCTTTCCTGGATGAGCAGGAAGACGACATTGGCGATGCCCTAGGCACCATGGACGATGTCCACCTTGATGACCTGGATGTTGAAGCCATTGATGAGGACGATGTCGGCCAGGTTAACTTTTCCGATGTCGATGACGCGCCTATTGTTCGCTTCATCAACAAGCTGATGCTGGATGCAATTAAGCAGGGCTCTTCGGATATTCATTTTGAGCCCTATGAAAAAACCTACCGCATTCGTTTCCGGACAGACGGTATTTTACGCGAGGTCACCAAACCCCCTGCCAATCTGGCACCACGGCTGGCAGCGCGTCTTAAGGTGATGTCCCAGCTGGACATTTCCGAGCGACGGGTACCACAGGACGGCCGGATCAAATTACGCATTTCGAAAAACCGCGCCATCGACTTCCGGGTCAACACTCTCCCGACCCAGTTTGGCGAGAAAATTGTGTTGCGTATTCTTGACCCCACCAGCGCCCAGGTGGGCATTGAGCATCTGGGTTTCGAGGAAGACCAGAAAAAAGCCTATATGGAGACCCTGCATCAACCCCAGGGGATGATTCTGGTTACCGGCCCAACCGGTAGCGGTAAAACTGTTTCGCTCTACACCGGCCTGAATATTCTGAATACCACAGAGAGGAATATCTCAACAGCCGAAGACCCGGTGGAAATCAATATGCCGGGTATTAACCAGGTGCAGATCAATTACAAGGTGAAGCTGACCTTTCCTGAAGCCCTCCGGGCCTTCTTGCGTCAGGACCCGGACGTCATCATGGTGGGGGAGATTCGCGACCTGGATACTGCAGAAATCGCCATTAAGGCGGCCCAGACAGGTCACATGGTCTTGTCCACCCTTCACACCAACAGTGCCCCAGAAACCCTTACCCGCCTGCTCAACATGGGTGTGCCCGCCTTTAACGTGGCCACCACCGTCAACCTGATTATCGCTCAGCGATTGGCCAGGCGGCTCTGTGTTCACTGCAGAAAGCCTGCCGAGAATATTCCGGAGAATATTCTTATCGAGGAGGGTTTCAACGACATCGGTCGCCCACTGGAAGACGTAACTCTCTTTCACCCTCAAGGCTGCCCGAAATGCACCAATGGCTATAAGGGCCGGGTCGGCCTCTATGAAGTACTTAAAGTGACACCTCGTATTTCAAGAATTATCATGGAAGGAGGTAATTCCATCGATATTGCCGAGGAAGCGCGCAAGGAAGGTTTCAGAACTTTGCGCCAGTCGGCACTTCGCCGTGCGGCCGAAGGTATAATCAGCCTGGAAGAGGC
>SBGI01000308.1 GCA_006227015.1 Gammaproteobacteria bacterium | reverse complement strand
ACTGGGATTGTGGGATAAAAGAAATCAGCGCTCGAGAATGTTGTCCGGCGGCATGAAGCGCCGCCTGATGATCGCCCGTGCGCTGGTACACGAGCCCCGGTTGCTGATCCTCGACGAGCCGACGGCAGGCGTTGATATTGAGCTGCGTCGTTCCATGTGGCAGTTCCTGCGAGATATCAATGCCCGAGGTACGACCATTATTCTGACCACCCATTACCTCGAGGAGGCGGAGAGTCTGTGTCGCAATGTCGCCATCATTGACCGTGGTCAGATCATCCAGAACACCACCGTAAAGGCACTGCTCAAGCAGCTGAACAAGGAAGTGTTTATTCTCGATACCCGGGAAGAACTTGGAGAGTTCCCGGCCATTGATGGGTACCCGGGACAGCTGCTCGATGACCACAGTTTTGAGGTGGAAGTGGAGAAGCATCAATCCCTGAATGAGCTATTTGCCAGCCTCAGTGAGCGGGGTATTCATGTCACCAGCATGCGCAATAAAGCCAACCGCCTTGAGGAATTGTTTGTGTCGCTGGTGGAGTCTCACAACGATGGCAAGCAGGAGGTGCAACCATGAATGCCCGGCAGCAGTGGGTGGCGTTTTATACCATCGTTGAGAAAGAAATTCGTCGCTTTATGCGTATCTGGCAGCAGACGCTATTACCGCCGGCCATCACTATTGCCCTATATTTCGTGATTTTCGGACGCCTGATTGGACCTCGCATTGGCGAGATGGCTGGTTTCAGCTATATCGAGTTTGTGGTGCCAGGTTTGATCATGATGTCGGTGATCACCAACTCCTATTCCAATGTGGTGTCATCTTTTTTCGGCACCAAATTTCAGCGCAGTATTGAGGAGTTGCTGGTTTCGCCGGTGCCCAACTACATTATATTGCTGGGCTATGTCATTGGTGGCGTGGCACGCGGTCTGGCGGTAGGGGTGATTGTGACACTGCTGTCGCTGTTCTTTACCAAGCTGCAGGTGAGTCACTTGGGAATCACTATCGCGATAGTATTCCTGACGGCAGTTTTGTTTGCGCTGGCAGGGTTTATTAATGCCGTGTTTGCCAACAGTTTTGATGATATTTCAATTATCCCGACCTTTGTGCTGACACCGCTGACGTATCTGGGTGGAGTGTTCTATTCCATCAGTATGTTGCCGGCATTCTGGCAGGGCGTCTCCCAGGCCAACCCTGTGCTATATATGGTCAATGCCTTTCGCTACGGATTGCTGGGTGTTTCCGATATCAATGTGGCGTGGGCCTTTGTCATGGTGATGGCATTCTGTGTGGTGCTGTTTGTCTATTCGCTGTATCTGCTGGAGCGCGGCAAAAGGCTGCGCAGTTGAGGTAAACCGTGGTCGATAAGCCCTTGCTGTTAGGAGCTGAAACCGAGTATCCCGAACAGTACAGCCCCCACCTCCTGCAGCCGATTCCCAGAAGTGAAGGGCGCCAGTCATTGGGGCTCAGTGGTGAGCCGGCATTTTTCGGTTTTGATCTCTGGACCGGTTATGAGCTTTCCTGGCTGGACATGCGCGGCAAACCAGTGGTGGCAGTGGCGGAGATTTCCATGTCCTGCCATACAGACAACCTGGTGGAATCCAAGTCGCTCAAGCTTTATCTTAACTCGCTTAATCAAGAGCGCTACCACTCTCCACAGGATGTGGCGACATTGCTGGAAAAAGATATTTCAGCCTGCGTCGGGGGTCCGGTTCAGGTGGGAATTCATCCTGCGGATAGCTTCAGGCACCGGGGTATAGGCACTTTCCCCGGTACTTGTCTGGACGAACTGCCTATCGAGGTCGACAGCTATTCACCGGATGCTACCCTGTTGGCTCTGACCGGTAGGCGAGAGGTTGTGACCGAGTCACTCCACAGTCATTTGTTGAAAACCAACTGCCCGGTGACCGGTCAACCTGACTGGGCCAGTATTCTGATTCGCTACACGGGCTGGCCCATCGATCACGAGGGCTTGCTACGTTATCTGATTTCATTCCGAAATCACCAGGATTTTCACGAGCAGTGTGTGGAGCGGATCTTTACGGAAATCAGCGAGCTATGCGCACCCGATCAACTGGAAGTCTATGCCCGGTATACCCGCCGTGGTGGCCTCGACATCAACCCCTATCGCAGCTCCATTAAAAGCGATGCGCCCCGAATCAGGTTGTCCAGACAGTAGAGTGTATTTTTTGCGTTTTACCTTTTAGCAGTGGTCTGGCTGTCTCAAGGCTTCTTGGTTTTCTGAAGGTGTTCTGCCGCTTCCAGCAAGGAGCGAAGAATCTTGTCCTGATCGTAATTGCGAATGCGGTCGGTGTCCATGTAGAAGGAAAAGCCGTCGGTAATATGTTCGAAGTAGCGGTGAGCGCCCTTGAGGTTTTTGCGCAGATCGATAGCCGCATAGGCTTTGACCGGATGCTGGAAACCCTTCACCTGAATCTCTCCACGCTCTTCACAGAGCACAAGCTCTTTAATCAGTGAATATGTCTCATGTGAAATCAGGATTTCCCCAGGTTGGGCAGCGGATTCCAGGCGGCTGGCGAGGTTGACCTCCGTGCCGAGCAGGGTGTAGTCCAGGCGGTCTTCAGTGCCAAAGTTACCCACTGCGCAATAACCGGTGTTAATGCCCATGCGGATTTCAAGGGGCTTGCGGATACCCTGGTTGGCCCAGCGCTGCTGCAGCTCTTTCATGTGCTTTTTCATGTCAATGGCCATGGAGACCGCGGCCAGACAATCTTCCTTGACACCCTTGGTACTGGGATCACCAAAGAAAATCATGACGGCGTCACCGATAAACTTGTCGATGGTAGCGCCATGCTTGAGTGCAATTTGCGACATTTCTGTCAGGTAATTGTTGAGCAGATTGGTAAGTGGTTCGCCCTCCATCTCCTCTGCCAGCTCGCTGAATCCTTTTATATCGGAAAAGAAAATCGTCAGCTTGCGGCGGTGGGTTTCCAGCTTTACATCCTTGCCTGACTGGATGGCCTTGAGCAATGTTGGCGAAAGGTACTTGGAGAGGCGGTAATTACGCAGTTTCAGTTGAATCTGTTGTTTTTCGAACTGACGGATTTTCTCATTTTGCTCGTGCATCTGCCGCAAACTGTTGCGGCCAACTATGCAGGCATAGATTCCCAGGGCGACCAGGGGCGCCAGGCTGACGTCCAGAGACACGTCAGTCGTCCACCTCAGTTGCAGGGAGAACATGGTTGCAGCAACACCAACAATCAGGGCCAGGTTGTCGGCAACCAGCTTCTGCCAGTGGTCATTTGTCAGGGCATTAAATTGCAGCGCCAGGAAAAAAATCAGCGAAGGTATGAGGCTCAGCTGGAGATATCCCAGCGCACAGCCCAGCAAAAGGGCATCGACAAATGCAAAAAGTCGGCAAACAGAGGCTTGCCTGGAGGCATCGAACCACTGCAAAAGCCCATTGGCCGAGGCAATATACAGTGCTGCCAGCAGCATTGGCAGCACTTCGGCCAGGTTCTTGCTCAGGTTTTCATGACTGAGGGCAATGGCTGCAATAGCGGCAAATCCGTTAAGAAAACGAAACAGCCCCTGATAACGTACCAACCTTGCGGTGTCTTTCGAACTTGCTGCATTCATCCTGTAAGATGTTGCCCCGACATGCCATCCATTGCGGGTAATTACACGCTGTCTGGCGCTAAATGTCCATGTTTGTCCCGAGCTGTTATCGGGGTAGTCATTACTAACGATAAAAGGTCATCAGATGGATGCCATTAAAGCATTGCATGAGCGCATCTCCTGTCCGAGATTGTCAGCGCCAGCTCCAGTAGGCGAGGTATTGCTCAACATTCAAAAAGCTGCTTTTCGGGCAGCAGATCACGGGCGCATGCGGCCCTGGCGCTTCCTGGTTGTAGAAGGAGACGGGTTGTCAGCAATGGGTGAGTTGTTTGCCCGTGCAGAAACGCTGAAAAATCCTGAGCTCAGTGAAAAGGAACGGCAGCGTGCTGTGGGGAGACCAATGCGGGCACCCATGGTGATTGTGGCCATTGCCAGCCCAAAGGCCAATCTCAAGGTCCCCGAGATTGAGCAAGTGATTTCGACCGGTGCAGCGGTGCAGAATATGATTACCGCAGCTTATGCGCAGAATGTCGGTGCGATATGGCGTACCGGCGACTATGCCTACGACAGAGCCGTTATGGATGGCTTGGGCCTCAGCGAAGATGAGAAAATCGTCGGTTTTCTGTATTTGGGCACCATGGATTTTACGCCGCCCCCTGCGCCGCAAGCGGAGGTCTCGGAGTACTTCACAAGCTGGCCATGATCATTGCTTTTTTGGGGGTGCTTGTGTACAGTTGCGCCCCTCAAAAAAGTGCGGCCAACCGCCAGGAATCATCGATTCAGGTAGCGTCGCAAAGAACGTCGTAACTTGTGAGGGCGACCGGAAGGGCGAGGGGAGTATCCCCGAGTAACGAGTACGCCTGCCGTGCTTCCGAAAGTAAAAACACAAGTAAACAGTTTTATCTGGTGAGGTGTCCGAGTGGCCGAAGGAGCACGCCTGGAAAGTGTGTATACGGAAACGTATCGAGGGTTCGAATCCCTCCCTCACCGCCAAAAATAAAAAAGCCCGGCATATCGCCGGGCTTTTTTGTTGAATATTGTTTGATCAGGCTTTTGCGCTTGGTCGCGCGGAAACCTCTTCATACCAGCGCAGGCTGTTGGTGTTTTTCTCCGGGATGGTGATGTCCACCCACTTGGCGAAATCTACGGCGCAGACTGCGGTGATGTCCACCATGGTAAACCGGTCACCGGTAATGAACTGGTTGCCTTCCAGGAATTTTTCCAGCCAGTAAAAAAAGCGATCCAGGGATTTTTTGCCGCGATCAATGAGTCCCGGAATTGCCGGGGTGTCGCCGGCGCC
>SBGI01000314.1 GCA_006227015.1 Gammaproteobacteria bacterium | reverse complement strand
CGGGCAGCTACTTACCCGTAAGGAGGCACAATGCGTCACTACGAAATCGTTTTTATGGTTCACCCGGATCAGAGCGAACAGGTCCCCGGGATGATCGAACGCTATACCGGTACTATTAATACCGGCAATGGCAAAGTCCACCGTCTTGAAGACTGGGGTCGCCGCCAACTGGCCTATCCCATCAACAAAATCCACAAGGCTCACTATGTTCTGATGAACATTGAGTGTGGACAAGACGTTCTGGATGAACTGAACTCCAACTTCCGATACAACGATGCGGTTATTCGCAGCGCAGTATTCAGCTGCGACGAAGCAATTACTGTTGAATCGCCGATCATGAAAGCTGAAAAGTCTGACAGTCGTCCCGAGCGCCGTGAGCCTCGTCCGACAGACAGCGAAGCTGAAAAAGTTCAGGAAAAAGATGCCGAATCAAAGCCAGACGAAACAACAGAAGCGTCTGCTGATGAAGCAACGGAAGAGGAGGAATAAGCAATGGCTCGTTTTAACCGTCGTCGCAAGTTTTGCCGCTTCAGTGCGGAAGGTGCCCAGGAGATCGACTACAAAGATCTCGATACCCTGAAACAATATGTTTCAGAGACCGGAAAAATCGTACCTAGCCGTATTACTGGCACCAAGGCCAAGTATCAGCGTCAGCTGGCTACCGCCATCAAACGTGCCCGTTTTCTGGCATTGCTGCCCTATACGGACAGCCATAAGTAATTATTGGTAAAACCAACCGATGCGCGCCTTGGCTGAATTTATCATGCGCGGGCGCCTGCAGGCAGCACTGGTTGCCCTGGTAGGCAGCCTGGTGCCGCTGCTCAGTCCGGCAACGGTCTGCCTGGTGACACTAAGCCGGGGTGTTAGAGAAGGTCTGCTGGTAATGCTCTGGGGTTTGTTACCCCTGCTGATGGCCTACTACGGCAGTGCCATCAACCCGATGATCACGCTGGCGACTATGGCAGGATTGCTGGTTGCAGTGACTTCGTCAGAAGCCCTTCGTCTGACCGTTTCGTGGACAAGTGCTTTGACGGTGATGCTGCTACTGAGTGCTCTGTCAGTGCTGTTACTGAACCTCTTGTTCAGTCGTTCGGTAGCGGATCTGGAAGTGGCTGTTGCGAACATGTTCAGCCAGTTGCAGCAACAGGCGGGAAGTGAGGAAACGGCGTTCACGCCGGGCCGGACTTTCCTGCTGGGTGTGATTGGCTATGTGGTAGCACTGACCACCGTCATCAGTATGATACTGGGTCGCTGGTGGCAGGCGCAGCTCTATAATCCCGGCGGTTTCCGGGAAGAGTTCCACGCATTGCGTTTCAACCGCAATGTGGGCATGGCGCTGCTGGCTGGGGTGGCAATTTGTTATCTGTCGCCGGAAGAGTACGCCAGTTGGGCAGGCCTGTTGGGTTTGCCGTTACTGCTAAGCGGCATTGCACTTGTGCATCACACGGTGGCCTTTTACCAGATTGGTGCACATTGGTTGGCAATTTTTTACGTGGGCCTGTTAATGATAGGTCCCTTGAGTCTGATACTGGTCGGTTTGGGATTTCTCGACAGTGTCTTGAATATACGCGCCAGGTTGGCAGCGCGAGCCAAGTAGCTCTGTCGCCCAGGCCATAACAGGTTAATAAAGAGAGGATATCCGAGATGGAAGTTATTCTTCTGGAGAAAGTCGGCAAGCTCGGCTCAATCGGTGACAAAGTCAATGTCAAGGCTGGCTACGGACGCAATTTCCTGATTCCACAGGGTAAAGCGGTGTTTGCAACAGCTGAGAATCTGGCTGAATTTGAAGCCCGTCGTGCGGAGCTGGAAGCCGCTGCAGCAGAGCAACGCAGCTCAGCTGAAGCGCGCGGTCAGCAACTGGCTGCACTGGACGCCATTGTTATCGCCAGCAACGCCGGTGATGAAGGCAAGCTGTTTGGCTCAATCGGCACTCGTGATATTGCCGATGCCATTACTGCCGCTGGTGTCGAGGTGGCGAAGAGCGAAGTGAAGCTGCCTGAAGGTGCTCTGCGTGAAACCGGTGAGTTCGAAATTGACATCCAGTTGCATGCCGAAGTGACCCAGCCGATCAAGCTGACAATCGTCGCTGAGTAATTCGGCAGTTCCCTGCCGTTTCAGTATCGGTAACAATACGGCACTGCACTGTATAAGCGCAGTGCCGTTTTTGCATTGGCGAGAGACACTAGATGGTTGAAGACAGGGGAACCACAGAACAGCAGCTCCCTCATTCCATAGAGGCTGAGCAGGCTGTGCTCGGCGGCTTGATGCTGAGTAATGGTGCCTTTGATTCTGTCGCCTCGGTGATATCAGAAAAAGATTTTTTTGCCAGCGACCATCAACTTATTTTTGAAACCATGCGGCAGCTTTCTGCAGAGCAGAAGCCGCTGGACCTGATCACACTTTCCGAATCCCTGGAAAATAACAGCCAACTGGATCACGTTGGTGGTTCAGTGTATCTGGCGGAACTGGCCAATAACACACCCAGCTCGGCCAACATCAGCGCCTACGCACAAATCGTACTGGAACGCTCGATTATCCGTCAGTTGATCTCGGCTGCCAGTGATATCGTCAAAAAAGGCTACAATCCGCTGGGTTGGGATAGCAGTAAATTACTGGCCGAAGCGGAACGCAAACTCACAGATATTATCCAGAATCGCCCCAAGCAGGGCGGTTTTCTTTCCGTCAACGACCTACTGAAACAGGCTGTTGAGCGCATTGATCAACTTTTCAACAACGATGAAGACATTACCGGTATCAGCACGGGTTTTGATGACCTGGATGAGAGAACATCCGGTTGGCAGCCTGCCGATCTGGTGATTGTCGCTGGCCGGCCCTCCATGGGTAAAACCTCTTTCGCCATGAACATGGCCGAGCACGCCGTGCTGCATCAGGACAAGCCGGTGCTGGTCTTCAGCCTGGAGATGCCAGCCAGCCAGCTGATCATGCGGATGATGTCCTCGTTGGGCAAGATTGATCAGACCAAAATGCGTTCCGGCAATCTCTCTGAAGACGACTGGCCGAGGCTGTCTAGTGCCGCATCGAGATTAAAGGATCGCCCCCTGTATATTGATGATACCCCCGGTATTACTCCCATGGAGTTGCGCAATCGGATTCGCCAGATTGCCCGTGAGCAGGGTGATCCCGGTCTGATCGTGGTGGATTACCTGCAGCTGATGAGCGGTAGTGTGCCGACAGATAACCGCACCAACGAGATATCGCAAATTTCCCGGGAATTGAAGACCATTGCCCGGGAATTCAGCTGCCCGCTGATCGCACTGTCACAGTTGAGTCGTAATCTGGAACATCGCCCCAACAAACGCCCGATCAATTCTGACCTGAGGGAATCAGGTGCTATTGAGCAGGATGCGGATGTCATTGTCTTTATCTACCGGGACGAGGTCTATAACGAAGACAGTCCCGACAAGGGGGTGGCAGAAGTGATTATCGGCAAGCAGCGTAACGGACCGATTGGAACCTGCAAGTTGGCCTTCCTGGGCAAATACACCCGCTTTGAAAATCTCGCACGGGATTACTTCGCAGAGTAATGCCCTCGTTTTAGTTCGGAAACTCCATGCAAATATTTCATTCCATTCAAGGTCTCCGCAAAGCTCTGTTACCGCTGCGCCGCCAGGGAAAACGCATCGGGTTTGTGCCCACCATGGGCAATCTGCACGATGCTCATATTGAACTGGTGAAACGGGCGCAGGAGACCAATGATGTGGTGGTGTGCTCTATCTTCGTTAATGGCCTGCAATTTGGTTTGAATGAAGACTGGGACAAGTATCCGCGAACTTTTGAAGATGACTGTGCAAAGTTGCGGGCGGTAGGTTGTGACTTTCTTTTCCACCCGGACGATAACGAGATGTACCCCAATGGACTGGACACCCAGACCCGGGTCATATGTCCGACCATGACAGACGTGCTATGCGGCGCTAGTCGCCCCGGGCATTTTGAAGGCGTGACCACCGTGGTGACCAAGCTCTTCAATATCGTGCAACCGGACGAAGCGGTATTTGGTATCAAGGATTTCCAGCAACTGGCAGTAATCCGACGCATGGTCGAAGATCTTTGTACTCCAGTTGAAATTACGGCGGCGCCCATTCACCGTGAGGCAGATGGCCTGGCTATGAGTTCCCGCAATGGTTATCTGACGGCAGAGGAACGCCCCCGTTGCAACCAGCTTAATCGCAGCTTGAACTGGATTGTGCAACAGATAAAGACGGGGAACAGAGATTTTCCGGCACTGGAAGCGGAAGCCAAAAACCAGATTGAACAGGCGGGTTTCAAAGTGGACTATGTCACGGTATGTAACAGTAAAACTTTGGACCTTGCCGCGGAAGATGACCAGCAGATCACGGTGTTGGGGGCGATGTATACCTCCCACGCCAGATTGATTGACAATATTTCCCTGACGTAGAGGAATACCATCATGTTGAGCACCATGCTGAAAGGCAAATTGCACATGGCCAGCGTTACCCATGCCGAATTATGGTATGACGGCTCCTGCGCCATTGATGCCAACTTACTGGAATTGGCAGGTCTGCGGGAGTTTGAGCAGATTGACATCTACAACGTCAACAATGGCGAGCGCTTCACTACTTATATTATTCGCGGTGAGCCCGGTTCAGGCATTATTTCCATGAACGGTGCCGCCGCCAGGAAGTGTCAGGTGGGTGATCGTGTGATCATCGCCACCTATGCGCAATACTCCGAAGAAGAGCTGGCCAAGCACAAACCACGGCTGGTTTATCTGAATGCCGACAATACCGTCGAGCGGTCTACCAACACCATTCCCGTTCAGGCGGCCTGACGTTACGAGGCCCAATCCGCAGGCAAAAAAAACCGGTGGTTGTGGCCACCGGGAAGTATTGCTGGA
>SBGI01000135.1 GCA_006227015.1 Gammaproteobacteria bacterium | reverse complement strand
TTAATGACCGAAAAGTTATACAGGTCGATATACAGCAAGGTGTGGGTGTTCTCTGCCGAATGCGCATCATCAATGGATTTGAGGATTTCATTTTCCAGAAAGCGTCGATTCGCCAGCTGCGTCAGGGGGTCATGAGTGGCCTGCCAGGTGAGGCGAGTGGAGACCCGGCGCGCTTCACTGATTGAACGGAACACCAGCACAGTGCCGGTGATGTCATTCAACCTGTTTCGCAGTGGTGTCGCCGTTGCCACGATCTGCAGGGGCTCCTGGCCAGGAACTTTTAACAGGGTATTTTCCGGCACCGAGACCGCCTTCCCCCTGGCCAACGCACTCAGGCAGGGCGACTCTACCGCTTCACCAGCCTCATTCACCAGCGGCAGTAGCTCATCCACGTAGCGGTTCGGCTGCGGATCGTTAAAGCCCAGCAACTCCATGCCGATCGGGTTGAGGTGCTCCACCAACCCATGGCGGTCAGTCAATAAAATACCATCCACCACTTGCGAGAAAACGGTGCTAATCAGCTTGCGCTGGTGGAACAATGCCTCCAGGTTTGCCGAGTCCAGTGTGACATCCTGCAACAGCACCACCCAGCCTTCCCGCTTGGCTGCCGATTGGTAACAACTGGCACTCAGGCTCAGACTCTCACCGCTGGCAGTGGCTCCCTCCAGAACAAAAATATCCTCTGCATCCTCAGGGCCTTCCAGTGCCTGCCTGATATCAGGGCTGTCTGTATCCAGTCCGGGCAGCAGGACCCGCAGAGGACGGTTTTGAAGTTGCTCGAGACTAAACCCAAACAGTGATTGCAGGGCTTCATTGGCATCAAGGATCAGACTTTGGCTATCCAGCACCAACATGGGGGTTCGCGATTTTTCTATGTAAGCAGGGCAGCGCTCTGCATTCAGTTGAGGCGTCGCTGTTTCCCGGGCTGGCGGTTTGGCAACACTGTTAAAGGGCGCCTCATCAATCTGAACCAGGCAACAGGTTCCGATATCGGGTATTACGATGGGCGTGAACTGAACCCGGTGCAAGGGCATCTGGCGGGGCCCGCCCGACATTACCACCTCCACACTATCCAGGCGGTCCGGGTCGCACTGCTGATCCCAACTGGTGACCCTGTCCTGGAATAACGCGTCATCGACAGCTGCCGCAAACGCAGTACCAACCAGACTGGGGAACAGGCCATCAAACGCTCGCTCGGCCACATCGATAGCTGGCATTCCCGTCCAGTCAGCCAGCCACTGGTTCCAGAAGCGAATCCGCAACCGGGAATCGAGCAGCATGATGCCAAGCTCCTGGTGTTCCAGCACAGCCAGAAGCAGATCATAGTCCGCTGCCGGCACCAGCTTCACACTGGAGGGAATATCTGTATTCATGGTCTGAGCCAACCCTTGTTCCCCCTATTCGGCATCCGCAACGCCTCCGCGCAATTCATGCTAGCCCTGGGCCAGCAATTCTCTGAGATCAATAATGGCCGCATTGGCACGACTGATGTAGGAAGCCATAACCAGAGAATGATTGGCCAACAGGCCCAACCCGCTGCCATTCAGTATCACCGGGCTATATACCGTCTGCTGGGTACCCTCCAGTTCACGGATAATCTGTTGCAGGCTGACGCGGGCATTTTTCTTGCGCAAAATCTCATCAAAATCCATTTCGATGGCCTTCAACAGGTGAATTAGCGCCCAGGTGCTGCCCCGCGCCTCATAAAACACATCATCGAGCTCTAGCCAGGGCGTCTTGACCACCAGCTCTTCCGGCGTGCTGGTTGACTGCTGGCCCGCAACCTCTCCCGCCAGGTCGGTATTGATGCGGCGCTGCCCCACACTGGCACTCAGCCGCTGGGACAAACTGCCGAGGCGGGTTTCCACTGTACCCAGCCAATAGCGAAGGTTATCCGCCCGGGCGTAGAACTGGGCATCGTACTGATCGCTATCACTGAGCCGCCTCAGATAGCCCTCAAGGTACTGCATGCCTTCGCGATATTCGGATTCTGTTGCCGGCACAATCCAGCTGTTGTGATCAAAATTGAACCTAGATTCCGCCAGGGCCAAATCCCCATCCTCAGTGGACTGGGACAAGGATCGACTAAAAGCCTCGCGCAAGGCTTTGTTGAAGTCGCGCACCTGAATAACCACACCGTATTCCCAGTTGGGAATATTGTCCATCAGCATACCCGGGGGCGCGATGTCATTGCTGAGGTAACCGCCACGCTTGTTGAGCAGGGTGTCCACTATATTGATCAGAGCTGCGGTGGAGGTCCCTCCCACTACTTGCTCAGTCGCACGCTGCTGGGCATTTTCCGCGACGTCAAACAACGCCGGCTCTTTATCCCAAAACCAGCACAACATGAGAATGACCAGCACGTAAACCAACACTACCGCCACGCCGGCACGCACCCAGAAGGGATTGTTGGAACCCGTATAGTCGTCCACCAGCGCATCGCTCATATCCGACGCCCTGCGTGTCCATTTATTTGCCCAACGAGGCATTTTCATCGGTTACCACCCTCGCTCAGCACACTGCGAACAGGTGCCTTGATCTCAACTTCCGGGCAGCCTTTAAACAGCAACCGGATACTGTATTCATTGTCATCTTCGAGCGTATTCTGAATACCGAACAACATCAGGTGATAGCCCCCTGGGGACAAGCTTACCTGTTCACCGGAGGGAATCAGCAGTGATGGTACCGGCCGCATGGACATGGTACCTCCATGATGGCTGTGGGCATGCACCTCGGCACTACCTGCCAACGGGGAGGATGCCCCCACCAACTGACAATCTTTGTCGAGCCCGTTATCTAACGTCATGAACGCTGCTGTCACCGTCTGTCCCGGCGGTAAGCCGCGAATATAGGCATCACGGACCACAAACTCACCTGACACAACAGGCAATGCAAGCAGCGCCAGCAATCCGCCCAACAACCTTTTATTCATTGAACTCTCTCTTTCTGAATACCTGACAGACTATAACATTGCCACTGTGAGCGGAAAATGATTGTCGCACCCACCGGCTGGCCTCCGTACAATACTGAACCAAGCTAGCAGCATTGACTCAAAACACACCACCTTTTTTGTATAACGAGTAGCTCCCATGCGTGACCATTTTGCCGGCAAACTACTGACCATTCTGCTCCTCTTCTGCCTGTCGGCAACTGCTGACCCGCTGTTCGAACAATCGGCAAACAATAACCTGCTCACTAGCCCGGTAACTTTTCTGCCTGTAGAAGAGGCCTACCAACTGTCGGCCTCCTACCAGAACCAAAATCTCATCCTGGACTGGCAAATCGCTCCCGGCTATTACCTTTACCAACATCGCTTCAAAATTCTCGATGCAGATCACAAACCTGTTACCGAATCGATGACTTTTCCGCCAGGCAAGACGATTTACGATGATTATTACGAAAAGGAACTGACGGTATACTATTCCGGCACCCGGCTTACCGTACCGATGCCTTCCCCGCCTTCCGCCCTGATTATTGAATCTCAGGGCTGCGCCGACGCCGGACTCTGTTACCCTCCGCGCAGCCAACAACTCAATTTCAATGCAAGCGACCACACCTACGTGGTAACCGAGGCCAGCGCACTGCTGCCACCCACCGTGGGCCTCCCCCAGAGCGGCAGCCCGAACCTGGCATTAATGCTGGTTTTTGCGCTTCTGGGAGGCATGATCCTCAACCTGATGCCCTGTGTTTTTCCCATCCTCTCCATCAAAGCCCTCAGTCTGGCAAAAGCTCATCTGGGAGCCCACAACAAACATCTGCACGGCGCTGCCTACACAGCCGGGATCGTGCTCAGCTTTATGGCCATTGCGGCACTGTTGATCTCCCTGCGACGGGCCGGCGAGGCCGTCGGCTGGGGGTTCCAGTTACAGTCTCCGGTTTTTGTCGGACTGCTGGTGTACCTCTTTGTACTCATGGGCATGAGCTTTTCGGGGCTCCTCTCCTTTGGCACCCGAATGATGAACGTTGGCCAAACCGCCACCCAGGGCCAAAGCCTCACCGCCACCTTTATGACCGGACTGCTGGCCACATTGGTGGCAAGCCCCTGCACGGCCCCTTTTATGGGCACCGCACTGGGTTTTGCCCTGGCACAGCCCAACTGGGTTGCCATGGCCATATTCTGCGCACTGGGGCTGGGCATGGCGCTACCGCTACTGGCTCTCTCCTGGTGGCCGGGCCTGACAGGACGCCTGCCACGGCCGGGGCCGTGGATGGAGCATTTCAAAAGTTTTCTCGCCTTCCCACTTTATTTAAGTGCTGTCTGGCTGCTCTGGGTATTGGGAAGACAGGTGGGCAGCGACCCCGTTGCCGCGATCATCGCGGGCGTTGTCATGCTGCTGTTTGCTTTCTGGCTACTGGGCATCCGCAAGACTCTGCTCACACGAACCCTGGCGACCCTGAGCATCCTCACAGCGCTGCTACTCCCCTGGCAAGCCCATCTCAACGGTGAGCCCGACGACCAGCCCTGGGAGCCCTATACCGAGGCCCGACTGCAACAACTGCTCTCCCTGGGAGATGCGGTGTTTGTTAACCTCACCGCCGATTGGTGTATTACCTGCCTGGCCAACGAAAAGATTGCACTGAGCTCTCCAGACCTGTTCGATGCCTTCAGGGAACGTCAGATTACCTACCTCAAAGGTGACTGGACCAATTACAACCCGGAAATTACACAGTTACTCAATCGACACCACCGTTCCGGCGTACCGTTGTACCTGTTTTACCCCGCCAACACCTCAGATCCCGTCATCCTCCCGCAACTTCTCACCAAAAATATTGTTTTAACGTCAATTTCGCAGAAGATCGACAAATAAAAGGCGATTTTATTAGAAGTTGTAAAAACTTCCCTTATTTTGCGGGCATTCTCATGGAAAAACACCTTAACACCCCGCCCCG
>SBGI01000193.1 GCA_006227015.1 Gammaproteobacteria bacterium | reverse complement strand
GTTTATTAAGGATAAATAGCAACTCTATTGCCGGAACGATGCACTATGCTTTTTGCCAAAGAATCAGAGAAAAGTGTCGTTGCTCTAAGTTGATGTAGGCGCACCAAATAACAAAAGTCTGGTTCGGCACAGTGGCCTTGAGAGGAGGTGTCTGTGAACGTTTCACTGAATGACAAATATCTGCTGGACAAGGGCCGGGCTTACATGACCGGCATAGAGGCACTGGTCCGTTTACCCATCCTGCAACATCAGCGCGATCAGCAGCGAGGCCTGAATACCGCCTGCTACATTTCCGGCTACCGCGGTTCACCGCTTGGCGGCCTGGATCAGGCGCTGTGGAAGGCCCGAGCCTTTCTCGATAAACACAATGTGCATTTTCAACCCGGGGTGAATGAAGACCTGGGTATGACAGCCGTGTGGGGCAGTCAGCAGGTCAACCTGTTTCCCGGCGCTCGCTATGACGGTGTTTATGGCATGTGGTACGGCAAAGGGCCGGGGTTGGACCGCAGCATGGATGTACTCAAACATGCAAATGCCTTCGGCACTTCAAAATATGGTGGTGTGCTGGCTGTCGTGGGTGACGATCACGCCTGCAAGTCATCAACCCTACCGCACCAGAGCGACCATATGTTTATCGGTGCCACCTGCCCGGTGCTCAATCCGGCGGGTGTCCAGGAGGTCCTGGATCTTGGTATATATGGCTGGGAGCTGTCCCGTTACAGCGGTTGCTGGGTGGGCATGAAAGTCATTACGGAAAACTGTGATGCGGCTATCTCGGCCGAGATAGATCCCGGTCGTATTCGCATTGTATTACCCGAGGATTTTGAGTTGCCGCCGGATGGCGTACACGGCCGCTGGCCGGATACCCCTCTGGATCAGGAAAAGCGGCTGCAACGCTATAAAATTTACGCTGCACTGGCTTTTGCCCGGGCCAATAACCTCAATCGCATAACGCTGGATAGCCCCAATGCCCGGCTGGGCATTGTCACTACCGGAAAATCCTACCTGGATACTCTGCAGGCCTTGGACGACCTGGGCATTGATGAGCAGCTTGCCTCAGCAATTGGTTTGCGCCTTTACAAGGTGGGCATGAGCTGGCCACTGGAGCCATCCATGACCCACACCTTCGCAGAAGGTCTTGAGGAGATTCTGGTCATCGAGGAAAAACGCAGTGTGATCGAAGATCAGCTCACCGGGCAACTTTATAACTGGCCGGTGGAGAAACGGCCGCGGGTGGTGGGGGAGTACGATGAGCATCGCGAACTCCTGGTGACAAATCTTGGTGAACTGACACCCGCCCTGATCGCGCAGGTGATCGCGGCACGCATTCGTCGGTTCTATACGAGTGACACCGTAGAAAAACGGCTGGCCTTTCTGCAGGCCAAGGAACGTTCACTGGATAGTAAGCCTGCCATGTTGGAGCGCAAGCCCTGGTATTGTTCAGGCTGTCCGCACAATACCTCCACGGTTGTGCCCGAGGGCAGCATGGCCATGGCCGGTATCGGCTGTCATTACATGGTGCAGTGGATGGACCGGGAGACCTTCACCTTTACCCAAATGGGGGGTGAGGGGGCAACGTGGCTGGGGCAGGCGCCTTTTACCGAGACACCCCATGTATTTCAGAACCTGGGGGATGGTACCTATTTCCACTCAGGTCTTCTGGCCATTAGGGCGGCTGTCGCTTCGGGGGTAAACATTACCTACAAGCTTCTCTACAACGATGCTGTGGCCATGACCGGTGGTCAGCCGGTGGACGGCATTCTCTCTGTGGATCGCATTGTGCAGCAACTGCGAGGTGAAGGTGTGCAGCGCATCGCTGTTGTCACCGATGATATCAAACAGTTTGGCGATGATTTTCCGAGCTTTGAAGGGCTCAGTATTGATCACCGCGATCGACTGGATGTTGTCCAGAGGGAGTTGCGCGAGGTCGACGGAACGAGTGTGCTGATCTACGTGCAGACCTGTGCCGCCGAGAAACGCCGGCGTCGCAAAAAAGGGATTATGGATGATCCACCGAAGCGTGTGTTCATCAACGAGCAGGTCTGCGAGGGTTGCGGTGATTGCGGTGAGCAGTCCAACTGTCTGTCGATTATCCCCAAGGATACGCCGCTGGGCCGCAAACGCATGATCGACCAGTCCGCCTGTAACAAGGATTATTCCTGCCTGAAAGGCTTCTGCCCGAGTTTTGTCACGGTTCATGGGGGGCGCGTTCGCAAGCATCAGGGGCTGGAGCAGCAGGTTGCCTGGTCCGATTTACCGGAACCTGAGATCGCACCCATTGATATTCCCTACAACATCCTGGTGGCCGGCATTGGCGGGACGGGAGTGCTGACGGTCGGTTCGGTGTTGGGTATGGCGGCGCATATAAATAACAAAGGTACCTCCGTATTGACTCAAACCGGCCTGGCGCAAAAATTCGGCTCGGTCACCAGCCATGTACGTATCGCCAATGATCAGTCAGACATCCACGGCGTGCGAATTCCGGCGGGGGATGCCCACCTGCTCCTGGGTGCAGATCTGGTAGTTTCCTCATCCCGGGAGGCGCTGTCGAAAGTGAACAGTAATTTTTCTGCGGCGGTGCTTAACAGTCACGAATCTCCCACAGCAGAATTTACCCATAACCCCGATGCGCCATTTCCCTACAGAGAGATGGCTCAGGTGTTGAAAGATGAAACCGGTGAGGAGCGTACCTGGTTTATGGATGCCACGGCTCTTGGCACCGGGTTAATGGGCGATGCTATCAGCGCCAACATGTTGCTTCTCGGTTATGCCTGGCAACTGGGCCTGGTGCCTCTGCCCCGCAGCGCCATCGAACAGGCCATAACCCTGAACAATGTCGCGGTAGAAATGAACCTGGAAGCCTTTCTCTGGGGTCGCCGTTATGCGACAGACCCGGATCGCGTGATGGCATTGGCCGGTATCGAGGAGTCTGCATCGCAGCCACCAAAAGCCACATTGGATGAGCTGATTGATGATCGAAGTCGGCGCCTTGTGAATTATCAGGATCACAGGTTGGCGGATCACTATCGCCAGCAAGTAGCGCGGGTAAGATATGCCGAGCAGGCAACTTTTCCCGGCTGTGAAAACGAGGACATGGTATTGACCCGGGCCGTCGCGAGCAATTATTTCAAATTGCTGGCTTACAAGGATGAGTACGAAGTGGCCAGGTTATATACCAGTGGTGAGTTCGAACGACAATTACGCGAGGAATTCGAGGGTGATTTCAGCCTGAAATTTCATTTGGCACCGCCTGTTTTTGCACGGCGTGACCCCCATACAGGACAGCCCCTGAAACGCCAGTTTGGCGGCTGGATAATGCCGCTGTTCAGGTTGCTGGCAAAGCTGCGTTTCCTACGCGGTGGCCCACTGGACCCGTTCACCTACAGCGCAGAGCGCAGGATGGAACGACAACTGATTGCAGATTATCGCTCCCTGATTGACCGGCTGCTTGAGGGCCTTTGCTGGGATAACTATCAGGTCGCCGTTGAGCTGGCCTCAATGCCGGAACATATGCGCGGCTTTGGTCACGTGAAAGCCAGGAATATTGAATTGACGAAGCAGCGAGAACAGACATTACTGGCCAGGTTTCGCAGCGATCCCGTACGCATTATTGACCCGGGAAACAGGACGGCCGATGAGGTTCGGTCGTTAGCAGGAGAATGATTATGAGTGTGTTTCATCATCCCGACTATGACAACCATGAAAAACTGGTTTTCCACCACGATGAAAGCAGCGGGTTGAAGGCGATCATTGCAATTCACAATACTAACCTGGGTTGCGCCCTGGGAGGGTGCCGCATGTGGCCCTATGCCAGTGATGAAGAGGCCATTGCCGATGTGCTTCGCCTGTCACGGGGAATGACGTACAAAGCGGCCATTACCGGGTTGAACCTGGGGGGCGGGAAAGCCGTCATTATTGGTGACCCACTGCGGGACAAAACCCCGCAGCGGTTAAAAGCCATGGGGCGCCTGGTGGAAAGCCTGCAAGGGGAATATGTCACTGCCGAGGACGTCGGCATTGGTGAAGAGGATGTGGCTATTATGGCGACAGAGACACAATACGCCACTGGCTTCGAGCACGCCGCCGGGGTTAGTGGTGACCCTTCTCCGTATACCGCATATGGTGTATATCGAGGCATAGAGCAGGCCGCGCGCTTCCAGCTGGGTTGGGATACCCTGGCAGGCATCCGCGTCGCCATTCAGGGGGTAGGAAAAGTCGGTTACGAACTGGCGCGATTGCTCACTGTCGCCGGGGCCAGAGTCTATGCCGCAGATATCTTCACAGACAATCTGAAAAAAGCGGTAGCCGATTTGGGTGTGATTCCGGTTTTGCCGGAGGATATTCTTCGCCAGCCAGCTGAGGTATTTTCTCCCTGTGCCATGGGGGCGGTCATCAATGAGGACAGCCTTCACGAACTGGCCGCACCGGTGGTCGCCGGTTCTGCCAACAACCAGTTATCAACAGCAGAGGACGGCCACCGCCTTCAGGCTGCGGGTATTCTGTATGTGCCGGATTACGTTATTAACGCCGGGGGACTGATTGACGTTTATTACCAGTATTTTGGCGCCGATCGTCAGGAAGTTTTACGCCATATCGACCAGATGGCCGCGGAAACTCTGCCGGAGATTTTTCAGCGGTCAAAAGTCTCCGGCACTGCCACCAGCGACGTGGCCGACGAGCTGGCCAGAGCCAGATTTATGGGCAGTTCGCAGATTCACACAGATGCAGCCTGAAAGCTGTCGGGGCTATAATTGCCCGCCTAAGTAATCGGTAACTCTATGGGTGCCTGACCGTGAGCGACGACGATAATCATTTATTCCAGCAGGAAATGGGCGATGTCATGCCCCTTTCAAAACCTTCCGACCGCGTGCTGTTAACCAAAGTTCGGGAAGAGACCCCGGGGCTGGTGGTGCGGCGCAA
>SBGI01000178.1 GCA_006227015.1 Gammaproteobacteria bacterium | reverse complement strand
TTTTCCCAAAGAAGGATATCGATCGATGGGTGGCCCCCAGGTTGTTACCAGAAAACAAGGTAGGCGTATGGGCCATGATGAAATATTTCTGGAATAGCCCTGATGGCATGATGCGCTATTCAACTTTTATGTTGCTGATGCTCGGATTACTATGCCTTTATCTTGAGCGGGAGGGCGTGCTGACTTTCTTGGAAATATTCTAGTAATGGCAATAAAAAAGCCGGGATTTCCCGGCTTTTTTATTTTGAGGTATTACCCTCGTTGTGCCAGCCGCGCTTTTGCGTCAGTGATGGCCTGCCGTACCTGCTCCGGCGCTGTACCACCAATATGATTGCGTGCTGCAACAGAGCCTTCCAGCGTCAATACGTCAAACACATCCTGTTCGATGACATCGGAAAACTGTTGTAATTCCTGCAGGGACATATCAGATAGATCCCTGTTGTTGGCAATACCGTAGGCCACGGATTTGCCGACAATTTCGTGGGAATCGCGGAAGGCGATGCCCTTGCGTACCAGATAGTCTGCCAGGTCGGTGGCTGTTGAAAATCCGCGCCGTGCAGCCTGCCGCATATTGTCTTTTTTAGTTTCAATGGCAGGCACCATGTCGGCAAAGGCGCGCAGGCAGTCCCTGACCGTATCTGCCGTGTCGAACAGGGGTTCCTTGTCTTCCTGGTTATCCTTGTTGTAGGCGAGGGGTTGGGACTTCATCAGCATCAACAGTGACATTAGGTGGCCGTTGACGCGGCCGGTTTTTCCTCTCACCAGCTCCGGGACATCGGGGTTTTTCTTCTGGGGCATGATGGAGGATCCGGTGCAGAACCGGTCAGGCAATTCAATAAAGTTGAATTGCGCAGAAGTCCAGAGCACCAGTTCTTCCGACGCCCTGGACAGGTGAATCAGCAGCAGACTGGCAAAGGCGCAGAATTCAATGCCGAAGTCCCGGTCACTGACAGAATCCAGTGAATTGCGGGTGGGGTCGTCAAAGCCAAGTAGTTCGGCTGTCATCTTGCGGTTGATCGGGTAGGTGGTGCCCGCCAGTGCGGCAGCGCCCAGAGGGGACTGGTTGAGGCGTTTACGACAGTCCTGCAGGCGGCTGTAGTCACGCTCCAGCATTTCAAACCAGGCCATCAGGTGATGGCCAAAAGTGACCGGCTGGGCAGTTTGCAGGTGAGTAAAGCCAGGCATGATGGTGTCCGTTTCTTTCTCAGCCAGTTGCAGAATGCCCTGTTGTAACCGTGTTATCTCTCTGGCAATAACGTCAATTTCTTCCCGTAACCAGAGACGAATATCGGTAGCCACCTGATCATTTCGGGATCGACCGGTATGCAGTTTTTTGCCCGTGATACCAATTTTCGAGGTTAAAGCCGCTTCTATATTCATATGGACATCTTCCAGTGCCATACTCCACTGGAATGTACCATTTTCAATGTCCGTCACAATTTCTGTCAGACCAGTCCTGATAGACTGGAGTTCGTCTTCGCTGAGAACACCGACGCTGGCTAACATGGCAGCATGTGCCATGGAGCCCTGGATGTCCTGCATTGCCATGCGCTGGTCGAAGTCTACGGAGGCGGTGAAACGGGCCACGAAGTCGTCGGTGGCTTCACTGAATCGTCCACCCCAGGACAGGTTGGTATCTTTTGAATCGCTCATGGCTAAATTGGCCCTTTATTACGGATGTGGCGAAGGATAAAGTATCGCGGAGTCTGGCGACCGCGGGATTATAGCAAAGAGGGAAAGTTAGCGAATGATCAGTATGGAAATGTCCGAATGGGTTTGTTGAGCTGGTGGAGAACCGGTGGTCAGAAGCCGGCGCGGTTGCTCTTTAGTGAAGGTGATCACTTTCTGCCGGACCTGTGTCGCGGCCAGGGGCTGCTCGCAGTTGTCGTCATTTCCGAGTTGCTGGCCCTTCTTGTCACCATATCTGATAACGGTTTGCAGCATTTTGATTGGGTAGCGTTTGCCAAGGTCTCGCTGCTATCTTTATGGATCGCACTGCTGAGTGCAGCAGTGCTGTGTTTGTCCAACCGGCTCCTTTCCGGGACGCGCCAGGTGACAGCCGCACTTGTTTCCTTCCTGTTGATTCTCTTGGTAACGTTGCTCTGTGGTGTGGTGGCAGAAGCGGTGATGTCCTGGTATTCCGGTCCCCTGGATAATCGCAGCTACAATATCTGGAATGTTGGGGAATACCTGCTGTTAGCGGCCATTCCCGCCGGTATTCTGTTGCGTTACCTGTTTCTTCAGCAGCAGCTCCGGCTCCAGCAGCGGGCAGAGCTGGAGGCTCGGATTCAGGCGTTGCAATCGCGCATACGCCCCCATTTTCTATTTAATAGTATGAATATGATTGCCAGCCTGATCGGTTCTGATCCGGAGAAAGCGGAGCGGGTTGTGGAGGATATGTCGGACCTGTTTCGTTATGCGCTGACAGATTCACACACGCTGGTTCCCCTCAGGGAGGAGTTGGCACTGTGTCGCCGCTACCTGTCGCTGGAAAAACTGCGTCTTGGTGATCGCTTGACTGCTCGCTGGGAAATCGGGGATTACGGGGAAGGTGTACATGTCCCGTGTCTGACATTGCAGCCAGTCCTGGAAAATGCGATTTACCACGGTATTCAACTGTTGCAGGAAGGCGGTGAAGTGTCGATTTCTGTAAAGCGTATCAATGACCGAATTGAAATTGTGGTATCCAATCCGCTTCATCGTGCTTTGCAGCAGCATCGAGGCAACAAGATGGCATTGCACAATGTCAGGCAGCGCCTGAAAGCACATTTCGGGAACGCGGCCAAGGTCACTGCGGAACCCAGTGAAAGTTGCTATATTACCCGCATTAGCTACCCCATAGGATGGTAGGGTTTGGCAGATGAGAGTGTTGATCGTTGATGATGAACCACTAGCCCGTGACCGATTGAAAAGGATGTTGTCGTCTATCGGTGGGTGTGAGGTTGTTGGTGAAGCTGGCAGTGGCGAACAGGCGTTGGGAGCAGCTGAAGAGCTGAGCCCTGACCTTATTTTTATGGATGTACGAATGCCCGGTATGGATGGCCTTGCGGCAGCACAGTATCTGGCCGACCTCAATCCGCCGCCTGCGGTGATCTTTTGTACTGCCTACGATGATTACGCCGTGGAGGCTTTTTCATCCCAGGCTTTAGGGTACCTGCTCAAGCCAATCAAGCAGGCAGAGCTGGAAAATGCCATCATGCGTACCAAGCGCATTAACAAGGCGCTGCTAATTGAGTTACAGGACTCCCCCTTCTTTCAGGCAGAGGGTCGCAGCCATATCGCGGCCAAGAATCGCCGTGGAATCGACCTGGTTGCCGTGGCGGATATTCGACTCTTTCAAGCGGATCACAAGTACGTCACGGCCTATCACATAGAGGGTGAAGCTCTGCTGGATGAGACGCTGAAAGAACTGGAAGATGAGTTCGAAGGTCGCTTTGTGCGTATTCATCGCAATGCTCTGGTTTCCATTCCACACATCGAAGGTCTCGAACGCAACATTGATGGTCAGTTCTTTGTGCGTCTGCACGATATGGACATTCGACCACAGGTGAGTCGTCGACATGTTGCGCCCCTGCGCAAATTGCTGGAACAAATTTAGGTCTAAGTCTGGATAATGCCGCCAGGCACTCTTTGTTAAGGGCTGCGGGGCGGGAGAATCATGTGGCTTCTGTTATCATGTGGGCTTAAACAAGAAGGCCCGAATTCATGACTTCCAGACACCTCCGCATTGCTACCCGTAAAAGCCCCCTGGCCCTCTGGCAGGCAGAATATGTTAAGGAACGCCTGCTGCAATTACACCCCGGCCTGCAAATATCCCTGGTGACTTTCACCACTCGCGGTGACAAGATTCTGGATACCCCGTTGGCAAAGGTCGGAGGTAAAGGCCTGTTTGTCAAAGAGCTTGAAGTGGCCATGATGGAAGGTCGGGCAGATATTGCGGTGCACTCTATGAAGGATGTCCCGATGGAGTTTCCGGAAGGGCTGGGTTTAAGCGTGATCTGTGAGCGGGAAGACCCCCGAGACGCCTTTGTTTCAAACCGGTTTGACTCCCTTGAGGATCTGCCACCAGGCAGCCACGTTGGAACCTCCAGTCTGCGCCGACAGACACAACTTCTGGAGCGGTTTCCCCAGCATACGGTTGGCAGCCTCAGAGGCAATGTGCAAACCCGCCTGGGCAAACTGGACGCCGGTGAGTTTGATGCCATTATTCTCGCCACGGCAGGTCTGGTCAGACTCGAGATGGAAGAACGAATTCAGCAACGCATTGAGCCCGAGGTGTTTTTGCCCGCGGGAGGTCAGGGGGCTGTGGGCATCGAGTGCCGGGTGGATGACGACGAATTACAAACACTGTTACAGCCTTTACACCATGAGGAGACAGCAATCTGTGTGCGCGCGGAACGTGCGATGAATCGCAGGCTGGAGGGTGGCTGTCAGGTGCCCATTGGTTGTTATGCCATTCTAATGACAGACGGTAAGTTGTGGCTGCGAGGTTTGGTTGGTTCGCCCGATGGCGTGCGGGTGTTGCGGGCGGAGGTTAGCGGAAGCCCCGATGATCCCGAGGCGATCGGCATATTGCTTGCGGAAACGTTGTTGGCACAGGGTGCGGCAGAGATTCTGCAAGAGGTTTACGGAAACGATTGATGCCCCACTCTCCCAAGTCTATGGGCGTATTGCTGGTCAGGCCCGAGCAACCGCGTGATGCATTTGTCGACAAGCTGGTAGGTATTGGTGCCCAGGTATTTCGCTATCCCGTAATGGAGATTTTGCCTGTGTCGAGCGGGCAGCCCATGGAGGCAATCAAGTCTCAAATCATGGACTTTGATCACTACCAGATAGCCATTTTTATCAGCAGAAATGCAGCACGATTTGGCCTGGCCTGGCTGGACGACTACTGGCCCATGTTGCCGGTCGGAGTGCGAT
>SBGI01000247.1 GCA_006227015.1 Gammaproteobacteria bacterium | reverse complement strand
CAGCGGGTTGTACCCGTGGTTGCCGAGATTGTCGAACGTTTTGATGTGCCGGTCTCCGTGGACACCAGTACCCCGGAGGTCATCACCGCAGCCGCCGAGGCCGGTGCCAGCCTGATTAATGATGTGCGGGCCCTGCGGCGTCCCGGTGCTCTTGCGGCAGCAGCGGGCTCCGGCCTGCCAGTATGTTTAATGCATATGTCCGGCGAGCCGGACAGCATGCAGCAGAGCCCCGAATACACCGATGTGGTGCAGGAAGTTGGCGACTTTCTGGTCAGCCGGGTAACGGCCTGTGAGGCGGCGGGTATTGGCCGAGAAAAGATCCTGCTGGATCCGGGTTTCGGGTTCGGCAAAACCCTGCAGCACAACCTGGAACTGTTCCGGGGGTTGCGGCAATTACAACAGTTGGGAATGCCTCTGTTAGTTGGCGTTTCCCGTAAATCCATGATTGGTATGCTGCTGGACAAGCCGGTCGAGCAGCGTATGGTGGGCAGTGTGGCGATGGCGATGCTGGCCGTGCAGCGGGGCGCCAGTATCCTGCGTGTGCACGATGTGTCGGCGACAGCCGATGCCCTGAAAATAATGACAGCGATCGAGAGATAAGCATGGCAAGAACTTTTTTTGGTACCGATGGTATCCGCGGCAGAGTGGGCATTCATCCCATTACTGCCGATTTTGTGCTCAAGCTGGGCTGGGCTGCAGGTAAAGTCTTTAGCGAGCAGACCCAGGGGCGCAAATTGATTCTGGTGGGCAAGGACACCCGCGTTTCCGGTTATATGTTTGAATCGGCACTGCAGGCGGGGTTGATCGCCGCAGGGGTGGATGTCGCACTTCTCGGCCCCATGCCGACCCCGGCCATTGCCTACCTGACCCGCACCTTCCGCGCCCAGGCCGGTATCGTTATCAGTGCCTCACACAACCCATACTACGACAACGGCATCAAATTCTTTGGTGGCGACGGCTTCAAACTGCCCGATGAGGTGGAGCTGGCCATCGAGCAATACCTGCACAATGACATTGTGACTGAGGAGTCCAGCAAACTGGGCAAAGCTCATCGTGTCCCCGATGCGGTAGGACGTTACATCGAATTTTGTAAGGGCACCCTGCCAGCGGGAAGTAATCTGCATGGCCTGAAACTGGTGGTGGATTGTGCCAACGGTGCCACCTACCACACCGCGCCGAGTGTATTCCGCGAACTGGGTGCTGAAGTGGTGGAAATGGCGGTGAACCCCGACGGATTCAATATCAACGAAAACTGCGGCTCCACCAAGCCGGCATTGCTTCAGGAAGCGGTGACCAGCCAAGGTGCCGACATGGGTATCGCCTTCGACGGCGATGGTGACCGCGTGTTATTTGTCGACCACAAGGGCCACATGGTGGATGGCGATGAACTGCTGTTCGTGATTGCCAAGCACCGCCACGAACAGGGCGAATGCAGTGGCGTGGCCGGCACACTGATGAGCAACTTTGGTATGGAGATTTCCCTCAAGGAGCTGGGAATCCCGTTCTTTCGCGCCAAGGTGGGTGATCGCTACGTGATCGAAGCCATGCGCGAGCGCAAATGGCAGCTGGGTGGCGAAAGCTCTGGTCATATCATCTGCAGCGACCTGACCACCACCGGCGATGCGGTAGTGGCGGCCCTGCAGGTACTTTATGCCATGCGCGAGACCGACACCTCCTTGCACGATCTCAAAAAGGACATGAAAAAATTCCCGCAGAAAATGATCAACGTGCGCATCAAACAGGACTTCAAACTGGAAAACTTCCCCCGCATTCAACAGGCTGTGGAAGCCGCCGAGCAGACCCTAGGTGATCGCGGCAGGGTATTGTTGCGGCCCTCCGGTACCGAGCCTCTGGTGCGGGTAATGGTCGAGGGTGAAGATGCGGAACTGGTGAATGAGTTGGTCGCCAGCGTGGCAGCGGTGGTGACCGAAGAAGTCGGCTGACGGCAGTCCGGTTTTAAAGTCGATGAATGGCGTTTTTAGCCCTTTGGAATCGCACCGCGATGAGTTGTAGTTTGGCGGTAACTTCGTTAATATTGCGCCCCTTTTCAGGGCCGGGAAAACCTTAATATGCGTCGTCCCCTGGTGGCAGGCAACTGGAAAATGCACGGTTCACGTGAATCGATTGCAGCACTTTTGGCAGGTTTGCCGAAAGTCGGTGGAGTAGAGGTGGTAGTTTGCCCCCCTTACGTGTATCTCCCCGAGGTGATCGCGACGTTACAGGACACCGACATTAGCGTTGGCGCACAGAATGTCTCTGAACAGCAGCAGGGTGCCTTTACCGGTGAAGTATCCGCCGACATGTTGCGCGATATCGGTTGCCGTTATGCCATCGTTGGCCATTCCGAACGGCGAACGCTGTATGGCGAGAGCGATGCACAAGTGGCAGCCAAATTTATGGCGGCCCGGTCCGAAGGACTTGTACCGATTCTCTGTGTCGGAGAAACCCTGGCACAGCGAGAGCAGGGTGAAACCCTGGCAGTGATTACCAGCCAGCTGGATGCAGTTATTGACACAGCTGGCATTGAAGCGGTTTGTAGCGCAGTAATTGCCTACGAACCGGTCTGGGCCATTGGCACTGGCAAAACAGCCACTGCCGATCAGGCTCAGGAAGTACATCAGGCCATTCGCCAGCAGTTGGGTGCGAATGGCGAGAGCACTAGGGTGCTCTACGGTGGCAGTGTAAAAGCTGCCAATGCGGCGGAGCTGTTTGCTCAGCCGGATATCGACGGCGCACTGGTGGGCGGAGCCTCACTGGATAGCGCCGAATTTGGCAAGATTTGTAAACTGGCCTAACTACAACGCGAAGCGGGCAAATGGAAAAACTGATATTGATTGTTCACCTGTTGACGGCGCTGTCCATTATCGGACTGATCCTCGTACAGCAGGGTAAGGGCGCAGAAGCCGGTGCATCATTTGGTTCCGGCGCCTCGCAAACCGTGTTTGGCAGTGCCGGTGGTTGGAACTTCTTCAGCAAGATCACCGCGATTATGGCCACCGTATTTTTTGTCACCAGCTTTACCCTGGCGGTTATGGCCAAGGATAATGCCAAAGTCGGCGACAAAGTACTGCCCGAGCTTGAGGCCGTACAAATGGAAATGCTGGAGGAAATCCAGGAATCGGACATTCCTTCTATAGATGAAGAAATACCCTCGGCACCTGTCTCGGAAATTCCCGAGCCTGCAGGTACAGAGTAACAACCGTTTATTGCCCAGGTGGTGGAATTGGTAGACACGCTATCTTGAGGGGGTAGTGGCGTAAGCCGTGCCGGTTCAAGTCCGGCTCTGGGCACCATCCAAAGAAAAGGCTCCAACTTCGGTTGGGGCCTTTTTTGTTTTTATTAGTTTGCGGGCTTATTGGTGTTAGGTTGGTTGATCCAACCTATACTCAAACAGTTGTCACCGACGAGCCTGGAAAATAGATGTGCTATTCAACTGCGGTCAGTTTTTCCAGTGCTGCCATCCTCACAGCTGGAGGGCTCGTCTGCTTAAAAAAGTCAGGGGCTTTTAACCCGTCAAATGGTGCATTACCGCTGTTGCCACTTTTGTTCGGCATTCAACAGGCATTTGAGGGAGTCGTCTGGTGGTCGCTGGGCACAAATGACCCCGAGCTGTTGCGAACGTCGGCGCTGGGGTTTCTGTTTTTCTCCCATGTGATCTGGCCGATCGTGATCCCATTTTCCTGTTATCTGGCTGAGCCGGAGTCCAGGTATAAGGGGCTGTTTTTGTTGATGACCCTTCTCGGGGTTGTATTTGGGTTCAGCACCTTCACGCCGTTATTGTTGAATCCCGATTGGTTAGCAGTGTTTGAGGTTCACCATTCGATCGCCTACCAGGCAAGGTTGCTTTATGACGCGGTGGTCCCCAGGCCCATTGTCGGCCTGGCTTATATGGCAATTGTATTGCTGCCGCTGCTGATGTCGGTGCGGCACACTTACCGGGTTCTGGGGCTAATGGCGCTGCTTGCGGCAATGCTGACAATAGGAATGTTCAAGCTAGCGTTTATCTCGGTGTGGTGTTTTTTTGCGGCGATGATTTCGATGTATGTCTATTACATTTTCGCCGTCGCACCGGAGCCAGAGGCCGACTCCACAATATAAATCTGGTAGCGGTCGTTAACCCTGTTTGGCGCTCAGTCCCGGTAGAGTTTCACCAGATCGGTGTAATGGTCGACCCGCCTGTCCCGCAGGTAAGGCCACATACGACGCACCTCTTCACCCCGGGCCAAATCCACTTTCACAGCAGCAAAGCTTTCGCTTTCGGTATCTGCCTGCCAGAGAATTTCTCCCTGTGGTCCGGCGACAAAGCTGGAGCCCCAGAAATCAGCACCGGGTCCGCCATCCGGGTCTGCTTCATGGCCAATGCGGTTGACGCTGATCACCGGCAGGCCATTGGCCACGGCATGGGCGCGCTGAATGGTGATCCAGGCGTCCCACTGACGCTGTTTCTCGGCTTCGTCATCGGGTGGGTGCCAGCCAATAGCCGTCGGGTAAATCAGCATGTCGGCACCGGCCATAGCCATCAGGCGGGCGGCTTCCGGGAACCACTGGTCCCAACACACCAGTACGCCGAGGTTGCCCACTGAAGTTTGTATGGGGGAGAAACCGAGGTCGCCTGGGGTGAAGTAGAATTTTTCGTAGTAGCCGGGATCATCCGGGATGTGCATCTTGCGGTATTTGCCAGCGATACTGCCGTCGCTGTCCAGCACCACGGCGGTATTGTGATAAAGCCCAGCGGCGCGACGTTCAAACAGTGAGGAAACGATCACCACACCCAGTTCTTTGGCCAGCGCTCCGAGTGTGTCGGTGCTGGGGCCGGGAATGGTTTCCGCCAGGTCAAACAGATCGGGGTTTTCCTGCTGGCAGAAATACACACTGCGGTGCAGTTCCTGCAGTACAACCAGCTTGGCGCCCTGACTGGCTGTGGCGCGAATGCCGTCCAGG
>SBGI01000325.1 GCA_006227015.1 Gammaproteobacteria bacterium | reverse complement strand
TGGAACACCCGCCAACATGGGCAATCCGGACTAACGGAACGGGTTCGCACCAGCACGATATCCATGGAGGCGGCAGAAAAGGCAACACTGGAGTTTCTATCCCAGTTTGTTGATGCCCGCCAGTCCCCCATGTGCGGCAACTCCATCTGCCAGGACCGCCGCTTCCTGGCCCGCCAGATGCCAGAACTGGAAGCCTTCTTTCACTACAGAAATCTCGACGTTAGCAGCGTCAAGGAAATCATCCGCCGCTGGCGGCCAGAGCTTTTGAAAGGTGTTTCCAAGCAGGGTGCTCACCTGGCAATGGATGACATTAAGGATTCTATCAACGAGTTGAAATATTACCGGGATGTGTTTTTTGTGATGGAGGAGCAGTCCTGATGTGGCAGGTTTATTTGTCTGGTGAAATTCATACGGACTGGCGAGACCAGATTATTCAGGGTGCCAATGAAAAACAGTTGCCGGTGACGTTCAGTTCGGCGGTTACAGATCACGAGGCCAGCGATGCGGCGGGTGATGTTTTGGGCGTTGAAGAAAATCAGTTCTGGCGGGATCACAAGTCCTCAAAGGTCAATGGGATTCGCACCAGGACCCTGATTGAGCAATGCGATCTGGCCATTATCCGTTTTGGCAGTCAGTACAAACAGTGGAATGCGGCCTTTGATGCCGGTTACTGTGCAGCATTGGGTACGCCCTATATCACTTTGCACGATGCCGACATTATCCACCCCCTGAAGGAAGTAGACGGTTCAGCCATGGCCTGGGCGCAGACGCCGCAGCAGGTTGTGACCATTCTCGACTACCTCACCACCCAGCAGTAGCTGACAAGTTAGATATCGCGGCGGGAATCCGGGTTGGATATCTTCCGCTTGCGCCGCCGCGGTTCCCGGTGTTGTCGCAGTGCCCAGGCGATATGCTCCTGAACCAGCGGCGAGGGGAAATTGGCACGGCTTTCAAGTGCCTGTAATACTTTTTCACTGGTCGGGGCATTGCCCAGTCCGACAGCCAGGTTGCGTAACCAGCCCTGGTAACCGATGCGCCTGATGGGCGACCCCTCTGTGTATTTCATAAATTCAGTCTCGCTCCATAAGAAAAGTGTCACCAGCGCACTGTTGTCCAATTGGTGCCGGGGTGAAAAATCTTTTTCAACGGATGAGGGTGCCGTTTTATTCCAGGGACAAACTGCTTGGCAGTCGTCACAGCCGAATACCCGATTACCTATGGGCTCCCGAAATTCTTCGGGTATAGCTCCCTTGTTTTCAATGGTCAGGTAGGAGATGCAGCGTCGCGCATCAAGCACATAGGGCTCGGGAAAAGCATCTGTTGGGCAGACCTTGAGACAGGCCTGACACTCCCCACACTGGTTTTCTTCCAGGCTGGTGTCCACTGGCAGCGGCAGGCTGGTATAGATTTCCCCCAGAAAAAACCAGGAGCCCGCCTGGCTATTAATCACCAGTGTATGTTTCCCTTGCCAGCCCAGACCTGCCTTGACGGCCAAAGGCTTCTCCATCACTGGGGCACTGTCCACAAAGGGGCGCTGGGTTACCGTTCCCGGGACAGCCTTTTCTATTTCTTTCGCCAGGGTGGTGAGCCGTTTTCGAATCAGCTTGTGATAGTCCCGCCCCAGGGCATAGCGGGATATAAACGCCTGACCATCGGATTTCAGTACGGCAATCAGGTTGTCGTCAGGGGGCAAATAATCCATGCGCGCGACAATCACCCGGCGGGTGTCAGGTAGCAGTTGTTCCGGGTGATAGCGCTTGCTGCCGTGCTCACCCATCCAACGCATCTCGCCGTGATAGCCTTGTTCAAGCCAGTGGTTGAGCTGTTTGCCACTGTCCGACAACTCGATATCGGCGATAGCGACCTGCTGAAAGCCAAGTGCTTTGCCCCATTCCTTGATCTGAAGGGCCAGGTTGGAGTAGTCAGGGTCGTTTTGCTGAAGGGCCATGGTCGAACTTAAGTCTATAGTTAACGTATAATTTTGACAGATTTTAAGCGGATTATCGGTAGTTTATGTCGCACCATCTGCCAGTCCCTCTCTACACTGCCCACCAGGTCCGGGAATTGGACCGCATTGCCATTCAGGATTGTGGTATTCCCGGCATCAAATTGATGAAACGTGCAGGCTATGCCGTCTTTCAACAGTTAATCAGTCGCTGGCCCGGGGCGCCGGTAACGGTACTTTGCGGCGCGGGCAACAATGGCGGGGATGGTTACATCGTAGCGGCTCTGGCCGCAGAGAGCTGTTTGTCTGTGGAGGTCATTCAGCTAGCGCCCGCCGAAAAGCTTCGGGGCGATGCCCTGTTGGCGTATAACTATGCCCTTCAGGCAGGGGTCAGTATCAAGCGCTTTTCCGACGGTATGGGGCTGACAACAGGCGTGGTGGTCGATGCCCTGCTGGGTACCGGCTTGACTGGCCCTGTTCGGGAGCCCTTCGCGCAAGCCATTAGCCTGATTAATGACAGCGGTTTGCCTGTTGTCTCCGTGGATATTCCATCCGGACTTTGCAGTGATACCGGCACGGCAGCGGGGCCGGTGGTTGAGGCTGATGTGACGGTGACGTTTATTGGTCTGAAACAGGGACTGTTCACTGGAGCAGGTCCGCAGCACACTGGAGAGCTGCTGTTTGACAATTTGCGAGTGCCCGAGGTGGTGTATCACCAGATACAACCGGAGTGTGAGCGCCTGGTCCTTGATGAGCTACTTCCCTTGCTACCGAAGCGGCGCAGAGATGCACACAAGGGAGACTTTGGGCATGTCCTCGTGGTAGGGGGCGAGCTGGGTTTTGGCGGTGCCGTCGCGATGGCCGCCGAAGCGGCACTGCGTACCGGGGCAGGCCTGGTCTCAGTGGCAACCCGACCGGAACACGTATCTGCCTTGCTGTCACGCTGTCCGGAATTAATGGTCAATGCTGTCTCTTCCGGACAGGCGCTGCTGCCGTTGCTCGAGCGTGCATCCGTTGTGGTGGTGGGGCCTGGGCTGGGAAAAACACCCTGGTCAGAGCAGCTGCTGCGCCAGGTGCTCATGATGGGCAAGCCAACGGTCGTTGATGCGGATGGCCTGAATTTACTGGCAGCTCAACCGTCGAAGACCCCAGATTCCCAACACTGGATTCTCACTCCCCACCCCGGCGAAGCTGCCAGACTGCTTGGTAAAACTGTCACAGAGGTACAGTCTGACCGGTTTTCTGCTGTGCGTGAGCTGTGGAAAAAGTATCAATGCCCAGTATTGCTGAAAGGGGCGGGTTCCCTGATTTGCCACTCGAATAAACTACCGGTGGCCGTCTGTAGTGGCGGTAACCCGGGCATGGCATCCGGTGGCATGGGCGATGTATTGAGTGGAATTACGGGGGCATTGCTTGCTCAGGGAATCGATCCCGGGCAGGCATTATCACTGGCTGTGGGTTTGCACGCGGAGGCCGCAGACAGGGCTGCAGTGGACGGAGAACGAGGCATGGTGGCGACAGATCTGCTGGGTCCCTTGCGCCGGTTGGTCAATCCATGAGTGAACACTTCGAGGTCCTGTTGAACGGTGAAGAAGCCATGGTGGCGTTCGGACGCCAATTGGGGGCTGTTTTGACAGATGGCTCGCTGGTGTTTCTGGAAGGTGACCTGGGTGCAGGAAAAACCACCCTCAGTCGCGGTATGCTGTCAGCCTTCGGTCATTGCGGTGTGGTGAAAAGCCCCACTTACACACTGGTGGAGCCCTATCAGTTGGGAAAAAAACTGATTTATCATTTTGACCTGTACCGTTTGGGAGACCCCGAAGAACTTGAGTATATTGGTATCCGTGATTATCTCCAGCAGGCAAGCTTCTGCCTGGTGGAATGGCCGGAACGGGGAGCTGGTATGTTGCCGGCACCGGATTTGAGAATACAGATCGATATTGAAAGTGGCGCGCGACGCCTGGTTGTCGAGGCCAACACCGAGAGAGGAAAAGGGGCTATCAAAAAGCTGGCTGCCACGTCATGAGGACAGTTTGTTGCTGAATTCAGCATTCATAAGAACCCTGTTGTTACTGCTGCTGGGGATGTCTTATCAGGCATCTTTGGCCGCCACAGTCGATGGTGTTCGCCTGTGGCGGGCTCCGGACCATACCCGCCTGGTGTTTGACCTGAGTGGCCCGGTTAACCACAAAATTTTCCCCCTGGATAACCCCCCCCGCCTGGTCATGGATATCGCCCACACTTCGCTCAATGCCAGTACCCATGGCCTGGACCTGTCGACAACCCCGGTTACCGCATTGCGGACAGGCATCAAGGACAAGACCGATTTGCGTATTGTGCTGGACTTGAAAACAGCCGTTAAACCCCGAAGTTTTTCGCTTTCAAAAAATCAGCAATATGGCGATCGTCTGGTGGTTGATCTCTATGACATCGGTCAGGAGACAGTGAAAACGGTTGATGATGTGGCTGCTGAAAATGCCAACCGCGATATCATCATCGCCATCGATGCAGGCCATGGTGGGGAAGACCCGGGCGCACTGGGGCCCAAAGGCATTCTTGAAAAGCAGGTGGTATTGGCAATCAGCAAGGAATTGCAGACGTTGCTTGATAGAAGCCCCGGCTTTCGCGCCAGGCTGGTCAGGACTGGCGACTATTACATCCCCTTGCGGAAGCGAACAGAAATTGCGCGCAATCACCGTGCGGACATGTTTATTTCCATTCACGCCGATGCATTTACCAAGTCGTCGGCAAATGGCGCATCGGTGTTCGCCCTGTCCAGGCGCGGAGCGACCAGTGAAACAGCCCGTTATCTGGCCAGCCGGGAAAATCAGGCAGACCTGATTGGCGGGGCCGGCAGCGTCAGGCTGGATGACAAGGATCATATGCTGGCCAGTGTCCTGCTCGATCTGTCCATGACGGCGACCCTCAGCAGCAGTCTGGATGTGGGGTCGGAGGTTCTTCGCTCCATCGGTGGTGTGGCCAGGTTGCACAAAAAGCATGTGGAGCAGGCGGG
>SBGI01000115.1 GCA_006227015.1 Gammaproteobacteria bacterium | reverse complement strand
ATTGATCGGCTGTGGGACACTAACAGCTGATGCTTCTTGTTCGGCTGAAGCCTCTGCCAACAGAGAACTTTCAAGACCTACTGGAGGATTCTCTGTTTCCGGAGCCTTTACAGGGTCGGAAACAAGCTGATCAGTGGAAACCTGTTTCTCTGTCGGTTCGGACAGAGCCTCCACCATGGCAGCAGCCCGGTGGCGCTTGCTGTCCACCGGAGCTAAAGGTTCAGGCTTTTTTACGGGGGCCAATCCCTCCCCTGTCTCCGCGAGGGGTGGTGCAGAGACTGAAGCGGCTGGCGGTTCGATGCCCACCTCACCGGCTGGCCGGAAAGCCAAAGTGCGCAACAGCGCCATTTCAAAACCCAGGCGGGGCTCTGGCGCCAGAGGTAAATCCCGGCGACCCAGCAACGCGATCTGGTAAAACAACTGCACATCTTCGGAGCTCATGGCTTTCGCCAGCTCCTGCACCAACTGGTAGTCACCATGGCGGTTATCCAGTGCATCCGGCACTGTCTGGGCGATAGCCACGCGATGCCACACAGACATCAAGTCCCCCAACGCAGCGCCGTAATCAGGGGCATGCTCCGCCATACGATCAACCACCGCCAACACTTCCGTGCCATCGCCGTTGGCCAGTGCCCGGGCAATATCTGCAATGGCACTCAGGTCAATGCTGCCCAGCATGTTGTTGACTTCAGCTTCGGTAATTTTGCCGGCGCCATGGGAAATAGCCTGATCTGTCAGGCTCAGCGCATCGCGCATGCTGCCGTCCGCTGCACGGGCCAGTGCCCACAACCCGGCCTCCTCGTTGGGCACCTGCTCTTCCCCAAGCACAAACTGCAGATGCTCGACGATACGTTCCGGACTGAGATTTTTCAGGTTGAACTGCAGGCAGCGTGACAGAATCGTGACTGGCAACTTCTGTGGGTCAGTGGTGGCCAGCAAAAACTTCACATGGGGTGGCGGCTCTTCAAGGGTTTTCAACAGCGCATTAAAGCTGTGCCCGGAAAGCATGTGCACTTCGTCAATCAGGTAAACCTTATAGCGGCCAACCGTGGGGGCGTACTGAACATTCTCCAGCAGCTCCCGAGTGTCTTCCACCTTTGTTCGTGAAGCGGCATCCACTTCAATCAGGTCGACAAACCGCCCTTCGGCTATGGATGTACAGGCACTACAGGTGCCACAGGGTTCGGAGCTGACACCCTGCTCGCAGTTAAGACATTTGGCCAGAATACGGGCAATGGTGGTTTTACCCACGCCCCGAGTGCCGGTAAACAGGTAGGCATGGTGCAGACGGTTGTTATCCAGAGCATTGATCAGCGCCTTGAGCACATGCTCTTGCCCGACCATCTCGCTGAAATTGCGAGGGCGCCATTTTCGGGCCAGCACCTGGTAGCTCATGAAGTCGTATCCAGCAGAGGGAAAAAAGCCATTATAGGGGCAACGGATAGGCTTCGAAAGGCAACGGGTAACCCCCGGCTTATACCTCTCAATGACATGGGAAGACCATCAGGCAGATTCCCTGACACTGTCAGGCTGCACACTGCCATCACTATCCCTTTCGCCGTCCCACAAGTTGACCATACCGATACGCGACGGACGCTCAATTCGCAAGCCGGAAAAATCAAACAGTTCGGTATCCGCCAATTGCGATGGCGCCACATTCTTGATAGCGGCAAAAATGGTTTCCAGGCGACCCGGCTGCTGTTTTTCCCAGCCCTGCAGCATGTCTTTGATGACCTGCCGCTGCAGGTTGTCCTGGGAGCCACAGAGGTTACAGGGAATGATGGGAAACTGCTTTAAGCCGGCATAGGCTTCCAGATCCTCTTCCTTGCAGTAGGCGAGTGGGCGAATCACCACATTCTGCTTGTCATCGCTGAGCAGTTTGGGCGGCATCGCCTTCAACTTGCCACCGTAAAACATGTTCAGGAACAGGGTTTCAATGATGTCATCGCGATGGTGGCCGAGGGCAATTTTGGTAGCGCCAATTTGCTGAGCAAACCCGTACAGGGTCCCGCGACGCAGCCGGGAACACAGGCCACAATAGGTCTTTCCTTCCGGCACTAGTTCGGTCACAACACTGTAGGTATCTTTCTCAAGAATATGGAATGGCACGCCGAGCCCTGTCAGATAGGTGGGCAGGACTTCCGGGGGGAATCCCGGCTGCTTCTGGTCCAGGTTGACCGCCACTATTTCAAAGGAGACCGGCGCTGTTTTCTGCAGGTTCAGCAAGATATCCAGCATGCAATAGGAATCCTTGCCACCGGAGAGGCACACCATGATTTTGTCGCCGTCTTCAATCATGTTGTAGTCGGCAATGGCGCTGCCAACATTGCGGCGCAGGCGTTTTTGCAGCTTGTTAAATTCCAGTCGCTCTTTGCGGGTATCAAATTCAGTCATGTCACATCATTGAATTGGCATCAGGGCCTAAATTGTGAGGGGTTTCAGGGGCGCCATTGTATAGTTTTCCTGGCCGATCCCAAACCATTATGCTTAGGCGCTCTCCACATAACGTGCCTGCAAGGCACTGTATAACAGATCCTTGAAGTCGGCGCGGCTGTGGTCCAGCTCAGATACCGCCTCAACCAGGTGTTCATTATCTTCCTTGCCCCCCCACTGCTTGCGGTAGGAGCCATCCTGATAACCGTGGTCCTGACGGAAAAAATTCAGCACATTCTTACCCACATAACGGGTATACAGCTCGTCAAAACTGAGGTTGATCCCGTCCATCAGGGTTGCAAATCCGGGCACATCAAATTTGCGGGTTTGCAGCGTGTGGAGGGTGAAGGCTTCCAGGTCTTCGCGAAAATCACTCGACGGCGCCGCACGGGAGAACCCTTCGGCCACCTGCCCGGCAATGGATTCATGGCCATCGGAATCCAGCAATAGGATGCTGAGCCCAAAATGCCAGATGTCCACCAGCTCCAGCTTCACCTGATCAGCATCCGGCGTCTGTTTTTTCCACCATTTCCAGCCGTAGTGGTCCAGCAACTCCGCGCACTCCACCCAGATCGCCCGGTACCAGGCGAAGTTTTGCTCTACCCAATTGCTGTTGACCTTGCTGTTCATGGCATCTTGCAGTTCTAGCATGGCCAGAATTTGCTGTTTCATCAGAGAGGCTTCCTCATTCATGGGATTGATCATCCCCTTACAAACATATTGTTGCGTTTCTCGGTACCGATCGTGGTGCCGGGGCCGTGCCCGGTTACGACCGACACGTCGTCATCCAGCGAGTAGAGGCGCTGACGGATCGACTTGACGATATCCTTGTGATTACCACCGGGGAAATCGGTCCTGCCGATGCCACCACGAAACAGCGTGTCCCCGGCGATCAGGGTTTTTGCCGGCGCAAACCAGAAACTGGTAGAACCCGGGGTATGGCCGGGGGTGTGCATGGCAACCCCCTCACAACAACCGAGATCGTGGTCATCCTGGATATAACCATCGGGCTTCGGCAGCGAAATCTCGGGAACACCGAACATCAAACACTGCTGTGCCACGCCGTCCCACAGAAACATATCTTCCCGGTGCAGCTGTATGGGCGCACCGGTGGCTTTTTTGATCTCACCTGCGGCGAGAATATGATCCAGATGGGCATGGGTATGAATAATAGCCACCACCTTTAATGACAGCTCAGTCAGTTTTGCCAATATCAGCTCTGCGTTACCACCGGGGTCGATCACCAGGGCCTTTTTGGTCACCGGGTCGCCAATAATGGTGCAGTTGCACTGCAGCGGGCCCACCGGGAACGTCAGCACAATGGGAGAATTTTCTTCACTCATGGGAAACAATTGATCAAAAATTAAAGACAATCATGGTATCACAGCTATTCGTTCTGATCGGCCACGAGAACCGCTCCTGATCCATTACCTTTATCAGTGCGTAACAACTAGTGCATCACAAGGTAACAGGAAGTTCGGAACCATTGATGCTGTGTGGAATCTGAATTACCACGCAATCTTCGTCGGCATCAGGGCCTTGGGAACAGGTTGTATTGCTCTGAAGACAGCAGCTGTCAGCGAAGTCAGAAAAAAGGGTTGCCAGACAGAGCGAAAAACGCAAGCATGGCGCCCATAAAATTACGCCCGCTACGACTCGGATATTAAATGGAGCAAGGCAATGAAATCACTTCCACATATTCTGGCTATACTGGCCCTGGCCTTCACAATGCAGGTCTCGGCAGAGGAACCCAAAGAGGCGACGATTGACTGGCAGTCCCCCGCCGCTATTTCCACACTGATCGAATTCAAGCTCGATGCTGTGAATGGCGAAATCACCTACGGGCCCAACTTCGCCTATTCCGATAAAACCCTGCTGGACAACTTCTCGGAGATCTACCTGGTACGCGCCATCGATCACCAGGGCGAAGACCAGTACATTCTCTACATCACTGCGCAATACAACGATGAAGATTGGCGCTCCTACAAAAATGCAAAACTCAAAAACGGTGCCCAGCCGGTGAAACTGGTGTCGCTGTCAACCGACATGAATGTTTGCCCGGAGGCTTCCTGCCGCTACGAAGAGCGCATGGCCATCCCCCTGAGCCTGATCAATTTCTTTGACAGCGCCAACATGGGTATGAACCTGACCATCGACGGCAAGAGTTCCTACAACATCGCCCTGCCCAGCAGCTACTTCAGAGCTATTCTGGATGCGGCACCTGATGAAGAACTCTATGACAACCTACCAACACAGGATCAAAGCATTTGAGTTAACCCATCAGACACAGATCAAAGAGGGGCCTTTTGGCCCCTTTTTTATTGGCGTGCTATTTGTGCTCCTAAAACCGAGCGAATAAACATGACTGTCTCCCAGACTACTGAGTGTTTAGTTTTAAATTTCACAAAGAAAAATAAAAGCCTAGAGCGGGGAAGAAAAGCTTTAACTTTTTGATTTTAATGGTGCCCGGAGCCGGGGTCGAACCGGCACGGAGGTTACCCTCCGAGGGATTTTAAGTCCCTTGCGTCTACCAATTTCGCCATCCGGGCAT
>SBGI01000074.1 GCA_006227015.1 Gammaproteobacteria bacterium | reverse complement strand
GGGATTTCCATACGCCAGGAGAGCGCATCCAAACTCGACATGAAATAGGGATAAAAGGAGGTGGTTTCCGATTCACACAAATAGCCGGTACCCGCGAGGACTCCCGACAGCGAACCTAAAGGGTGGCCGATGACATCGGTCTCCCGAAAGATCAGATTGCGGTGATCCTTGTTGCCCTGCCCACCTTCCGTTCGATTCCCGGCGCTCTCGATGGGCACGGCCAACAAGCTGCCGAGCAGTCCTGTCGCGGCGGAACGTTGGGCAGCCCCAAGAATACTGCGGATCTCTGTCCAGGGATTGCTACCGAGTTCGTTGTAGCTGCTCACCACCGCATCCGGCTGGTAATGACCAACTTTGATTGAGGTCTCGACATCGCATTCGTAAATGGAACAGCGCAGCCAAAAGCACATCCCCACTGGCATCCAGCGCATACAGCTGAGTGCGGCACTCGTGGTTTGGGAAACGATTTCCGTGGTAGAGATGGTTCCAGCATGGCTCATGAGGGGCGCCCACATCAGCAGGATGAATCCACAACGGCGGATAGCGCGCATCATGGTCGAGCCTCTCCGGCCTGCCACTGCCAATACCGTTGGGTTGCCGCTCGAACATCGGTGATACCGTAAACCACCGCATTGCCATCGAAGACAATGGCCGGGTAGCGATCAATACCGTACTGCATCGCCTGCACCAGGCCGTTAGCAGCGTTTTCCAGTTCATGGCTGAGTTTATTGTCCATACGCTGAAAGCGATGGAGGGCAGTCTGTTTTGCGGTTACCGGATCCGCTGGCAAGTCTTTGGAGAGTTCTTGCTGAAGTCGGTCAATGCGGTCTATGTAGTACACGGTTATACCGTCCGCACCATTCGCGACCGGGTTCATTGAATCGGTAAATACCTCGATCGCACTTGAGGGTTCGTCAGCCAAAACCGGCTCACAGAGCACCCCTGTTAGACCGATCGAAAGAATGAGATGAGCTCTTGCAATATTCACTGGCGGCCATCCGGATCCACATACCTTTGACAGAGCATTCATGCTGAAGGATTGACGGTGGGGGATAAACGGAAAATCCAGACATGAAGCGTCGATGTTTCTGGCCGACCAGAGGCGACATTCCTATAATGGCGGGACATTCGTAACGGAAGAAATACAGGAATGGATTTCAGCCCCATCATCCAACAGGTCTACGGCGCGCTGTGGTACCTCATACCTCTCGCCATCCTGGCAGGTGTTCTCAAGTCCCCCTGGTTCAAAGGCATTACCGGTGAGTTTCTGGTGAATACGGCCGCACGACTGTTTCTTCCAAAGGACGAATACCATCTGATCAAAGATGTGACATTACAAACCGATGATGGCAGCACACAGATCGACCACATCATTGTGTCGCGCTACGGCGTGTTCGTAATTGAAACCAAAAATATGAAGGGCTGGATATTCGGTTCGGCCAACCAGAAGACCTGGACCCAGAAAATCTACAAACACACCCATAAATTTCAGAATCCAATGCACCAGAACTATAAGCACGTCAAAACGCTGGAAGCTTTGCTGGATATTCCCGCTTCCGCAATTCACTCGCTGGTGGTGTTTGTCGGTGATTCGACGTTCAAGACGGAATTGCCCGACAATGTAGTTTATGCCGGAGGGTATATCCGGTATATCAAAGCGCGGCGCGAAGTGATCCTCAGCCAGGCCGACGTGGAGACCGTGACGGAAAAATCGAACAGCTGAGATTACAGCGGGGGTTTACCACCAACCGAAAACACGTCAACCATCTGCGCCAGAAGAAGGCTCTCTCACCGCCAGCTGCCCCCGCAATCGTGCCGCCAATCACTGCGTCAACGACGTCCCAAAGTCAAAAACAGTGCCCAAAGTGTGGCGGTACGATGATACTAAGAACGGCCAGAAAGGGACAAAACGCCGGCAATCAGTTTTGGGGATGCACAACCTATCCGGCCTGCCGTGGGGTCGTGAAACACCCCTGATATCAGTAAAACTGCTACGCACGAGACTGTTCAATACGCTTGGCGATCTCGTAAACCGCCTCCAGCTCCGAGCAGTTCTTCTCGCGCATAATGGCTGCGCGCTCAGCCTTCTCATGCTTTTCGGTCATCGCCAGGGCAAGTGACAAGGCTGGCGGTACGTTGCGGAACAGCGCTTCGACCTTGTCGGCCAGAACCACCCCTTCCACGTACTTGCCGGGCTCCTTGCGGGCGGACAGCAGCAGGTTTCGTTGCTCATCATTGAGATCCTTAAAACGGGCGATCTGCTCCACCTCCTCTTTCGGCATTACCAGACATAACCACCACTCCATCATATTGAGCATCTTGCGACTGGCGTCGGGAAAGTCCTCCAGATTCTGGGTCGCGATCCAGAACCAGGCACCGAGCTTGCGCCACATTTTGGTAATCTTGACCACGTAACGGGCCAGTAAGGGATTGGTGGTAATGATATGGCCTTCGTCAGTGACTACCAGAGTGGGCCGGTCATCATGCTGGTGGCGTTCCACCAGGTCGTTGATGTGGCCCATCATGGACAGATAGGCGACGGTCAGCTGATCTTCATAGCCCTCTCTGGCCAACATACCCATTTCCAGGATAGTGACATCAGCCTCTGGCCAGGACTGCCCCGGCCGGTTGAAGAAGTGGCCTGCCAGGCCCGAGCAGAACAATGCCATGCCGTCACCCATTTCGAGAGCGCGATTGCGTCGATGCTCGGGCAACTCCGTGTTGGTGGCGATGGTTTGAAAGGCATTGACCACATCCTGGGTAATCACTTGGCTTCTGGCTGTCTCTTTCACGGTTCTTGCGGCCAGGAATATGGCGTTGCGAATCAATAGTCGATCCGCGCGAGTCAACCGCGCATCTTCGCGATCCTCGCCGCCGGTGATCATGATGCGTGCGGCGATCTCCATTTCACCGAGAATATCGCGACCGCCCCCCTCTTCTTCGACCTCATCGTCATCACCTAATATTGCCTCCAAGGTACTTTCATCGACATCGAGCGGATTAGACGCATGTCCCCGATCAAGCAACCGTAACGCAGCGGCAAAGGGCGGTAGGCTGACATCGACATTGGGGTTTAGCGTGATCTGGTTAACCGACAGGCCGTGGTGGGCAAAATGTTGTCCCAACAGCGAAAACGAAGCCCCGGCCTCGATGATAAAAATGCGTGGTCGATGCCGGGCCATCATCTGTTGCAGCAGATACACCAACAACGCCGATTTCCCTGCCCCCGTGGGCCCCAGTATCAGCATGTGGGCATTCTTCTTGCGGTCATCTTGGTGCAGCGGGTCGAAGACCAGCGGTTCGGCGCCTCGGTTGTAGAAAACCAGGCCCGGATGGCCAGTCCCACGCGAACGGCCGTAGAACGGCAGTAGATTGGCAATGTGGCGAGAAAAGACCAGACGTGAGCGACGTCGGGATTTGTCCAGGTCGGCGTCATAGCCCATGGGCAGGTTGCGGATATAGCTGTCGAGTGACAGTAAGTCCGCTTCCTGGGTAATGGGCTGCAGGCCATTGGGCAAGAGTAGCGCATGGAGACGATTCAAATTGTTCCGCAGCGCCTTTTGGTTATCACCCCGCACATAGAAGGCCATGCTCACGGGATACAGCTTGTTGCCCTGGGCCATCTCCCGCTCCACTTGCTCGGCATCTTCCCGAGTAATCGACGCCTCAGCGGAATCGCCCACTGATGCGCGCTTGATCTGGGCAATATGATTGCGGGTGGTGTCCTGCGGCTTGAGCGTGAGTGTGACCGCCATGATGGTGTGTTCAGGCAGACGATCGAACAGCGAAAATACCTGATCCCCAGCCTGGCGCTCTGCCGTGAAATGGCCGATGTCCGGCGCCCGCCGCAAGCTTTGAATACTCACGACAGTATGAGGCATATTATCGAAAATCCAGCTCGCCGTTGCCTGGTCCGAACGGGGCATCGACAGGGCCAACTGTTCCGCAAAGTCATGACCGAATGGCAAGTTGTCATCACCCGGGTATGGCGCCAACTGCAGAAGAGCTTCCAGATTACCCTCTGCTAACGGTGGGTTGGGATTGAACCAGCTCAACAACCATTGATAGAACGCATGACCGTCAGCGCGCTGGGCCGTGATCCCTGCGGCGGCCAACGAGGTGATCCATTTAGTTGCCACATCATTGAGCGCCTCTTCCACCTCGATAGCAGCTGGAGTATTACCATTGCTCTTCAAACGACGGTATAGCACTACTCGGATCCTACGTTGCTGCCCCTGCCAACGTGAACCGGTGACGGTGGTATCGTCAAACAAGCCTCCTGGTCGAGAAATTGCCTGCAAGTGTTTCGTCATCACCGACTGGTAGTGCTGTGAATACTCCGAAGCGCGAACCCTCGAAGACGGATAACTGGCCAGTAACGTATCAAACTGGGTGAGCTTGGGCTCATCCTGCACATATATCTGCAATATCCAGGGCGCGTCGTCGCGCTCGGGGATGGCCTCGTTGATTGCGGTTTGAATCGCATCGCGCAGCCGTGTCATAAACGCTGGCGTGCGGGCTTCGCACCCGACCGGATGAACCTCGAAGAGGGCCCCCAGACTAACGCCATCCTCCAACAAGAAGGCTTTGCTCTCAGGCAGATATTCCATCCAGGGCAACAGGTCGGTAAACGACGGCGGACGATGGTACTGCTTTTCTACCGATTCGGAAGTTAATGGCGAAGCGTCCGAAGGATCGAGGGATTTTGAGTTCGTCATGAATGCCCTACTGCTTGTCGGCCGAAGGTACGGCCGCTGCCGGCACCTCACCGGGCACTTCCCCCGGTAACGCGTACTCCGCCTTTTCGTAAAACGGGAATGTGGTCACATAGCCCGGTACGGGCGTGCGCTCACTGCCCGATAGGTGAGGAAAGATATACATCACCAGTGTGGGGTTCGGCAGCCGGGGAAATACCGTGTCGATTTCATTAGCAGCCTCTCGCACAAAGCCCTGGTAGTGGTCGATGCCAGCTTGCGGTAACGGCTGACCACCGATGACT